>JAMDCS010000143.1:0-1652 GCA_023488835.1 Candidatus Bathyarchaeota archaeon | reverse complement strand
ATTACCTCGATGAGGCACAGCAACTCGCCGACAGAGTAGCCATCATGAACCATGGAAAAATAGTTGCAATGGGAACCTCAGAAGAAATCATCAACCAACATGGTTCAGGTGAAAGATTGGAAATTCATGGAAGTGAAAAACTTGCCGACTACATCAAAGCAAACACCGAGTTGCAGGTTGATTACAACAAAACAAAAGGAGAAATGATTATACCTCTAAGAAAGAAAATTGACGCGCTTGCAGCTTTGGCGGCTGCTGAACAGTCAGGAATGGACTGGGGCGAAATCCAGACACGACAAGACAGCTTAGACGATGTTTTCATTAAGCTTGTCAGCGGAGCAGTGAATGAGCAAGGAGAAATCACTTCAGATCAAACAGAAGCCAAACCTAGCAATAAGCGGAGGCGGTAAAGATGGTAAGTGGAAAAAGAATCTTTTCAGACTTCAAAGTCTTCAGCAGAGGGTACCTTAGAAACAAATTCGGATTGTTCTTCGGCTTAATCTTCCCCGTGATCTTAATTTTGATTTTCGGCGCAATCTTCTCAGGAAACAACTCAGGAACAATCAACGTTTATGCACAAAATCTAGACACAGGACCTTTTGCGTCACCGCAGTTGGACATTGCTTCAACGTTTTTGCACGCGCTCAACAGTTCGACCACAATGAGGGTTATTACGGTTGACACTTCAGAGAATTTTTCAAAGTACCTAGCTGACCATTCGTCGTCTGACGGTATTGTAATTCCCGCAGACTTCTCGGCTAACTACTTGGCAGGACACCCCATAAACGTGACAGTCTATGGTAATCCAACGTCGAGTACAAGTGGAATTGTGGGCGGCACCGTCGGCGGGTACGCTAACTATTTCAACCTAAACTATTTCCAAACAAAATACAGTGACACAACTCCAGCGATCATTGGCATAACATCGGCAACGGTCAACACTCAGCAGACAAAGTATGTTGACTTCCTGATTCCAGGTTTAATCGGGTTCGCAATACTTACCAGCCCAATGTTCTCACTGGTCAACATTTCTTCAGAGTACAAGAAGACAAAACTCTTCAAGCAACTTTCACTTACACCGCTCACAAAGATAGAGTGGCTAACCTCTAAAGTTATGTGGTATGTCGTCTTGACAATCACTGGTTTCCTATTAATGGTCGGCGTTGGAGTCTTCGCTTTCGGCGCACATGTTACGTTAACTTTTTGGTTAATACCTTTCCTCGTCTTAGGTCCAGTGCTCTTTGCTGCGCTTGGTATGCTAGTTGGTACAGTGACAAAGAACCCTGAAACCGCCGGCGTCATTGGCAACATCGTAACTTTCCCAATGATGTTCCTCTCAGGCACCTTTTTCCCCATCAGCGTAATGCCCGAATACCTCAAAACCGTCGCCCATGTCCTGCCGCTGTTCTACATCGTTGAAGGCTTAAACAACGTCATGGTATACGGGAACTATGCGGGAGCAATCGTTGACCTTGCAGTCGTGGCGGTAATAACGGTTGTCATCTTCGTCTTGGCAGTAAAGCTGTTCAAGTGGAGAGAAGACTAACCGCACAACAATCACCCCATTTTTTGGGCATATTTGGAGCCTATTAGAAACTCATTTGCAGAACCATAAGAGGGTAAGTCGGTATTGGAGAAAAGAAGACACCGCT
>JAMDCS010000029.1 GCA_023488835.1 Candidatus Bathyarchaeota archaeon | reverse complement strand
TCGCCTTATAGTTCCACCTCCCTTAGAACCCTTGCTCGATGAGGAGCTGCTTGAAAAGGGCGTTTTTATGCCCAAAAAAGAACATCTCAACACGGTATATGACTCCAAAATGGGGCTGGATAAGTGGGTGAAAAAGAAATGAGCAAAGAGGTAAACCAACAGAAAGAGGCGTCTGTTAAAATCTGCAGGGTTACACTTAATGTTTCAGACCCAGACCGTGATTATATTTCCTCGGTTAAGCTTCGGGGTTTCCTTGGCAGCCTCTTTGTTGACGACGCCGAGTTCCATCATCACTCAGAGCGGTCTTATCATTACCCGCTGATTCAGTATAAACGGGTTAAAGGCGAACTAATGATTCTTGGGCTTCAAGAGTACGCCAGCGTCCTCATGAACAAGATGTCAATTGTGGATAGCATTTCAACAAAGCTTGGAAGTTTTAAGGTTGATAGTCAAGAGATGAATTTATCGACTTGGCAAATACGCAACATTTCTTGTTGCTACGATTTTGCGACACCTTGGCTTCCACTTAATGAGGCTAATTACTCTGCCTTTAAGGATTGCACTCCCGAGAAGCAGAAGGCCTTTTTGGAAAAGATGTTAGTTGGCAACACATTAAGCTGCCTTAAGGGGCTGGGTATCTTTGTTGATTACCGCGTTGAATCATTCCTCGTGTCGTTTCGTTCTTTCTATGTGAGAGCGCATGGGAACCCGTTTGAGGCATTTAATGCCCGTTTCTTTCTGAACGTTGATCTTCCTGATTTTATAGGCTTGGGAAAGAGCGTTTCTAAGGGATTTGGAACTATAAGGCGAGCGGTATGATAGTTGAGATAAGTGAACATGGAAGTGTACTGAAAAGAGATCACGAGTGCTTTATCGTCCAGACGCCAACTGAAAAAACAGAGGTTCCTGCCGAAAAGATAGATGCCATAATAGTAACAGCTAACGCGTTGGTTAGCACGCAGGCAGTTTCTCTCTGCTTGGAAAAGAACATTCAGCTAGTGCTGGCCAACTGGTCAGGTAAACCCTTTGGAAGGTTCTGGGTAAGCACTCCAGGTAGGGCAACTGAAAATAGACGCAGACAATACCTGAATCAAGATACTGCTGTGGCCTTTGAAGTTTCCAAAGATATAGTCACACGCAAGCTTAAAGCACAAAGAAAGCTTCTCGTAGACCTGAAAGGCAATCGCAAGACGCCCAACGAAGCAATAAACAATGCCATCAATGCTATCACCAAATCGCTACATAACCTAAACAATCTTGAATACACATCTTCTTTTAAACAAACGCTCTTAGGAATTGAAGGGTCTGCGGCCGCAGAGTATTTTTTGGCAATCTCCGCAGTGCTGCCTAAAAAGTATGCTTTCAAAGAAAGAAGCAGACAACCTGCCCAAGATAAATTTAATGCAGTTCTAAATTATGTCTATGGCTTAACATATTCGACGGTGGAAAAAGTAGTTATTTTAAGCGGTTTGGACCCGAATGCGGGTATATATCATGCTGATTCTTATGGTAAACCAACTTTGGTTTTTGACCTAATAGAACTGTTTAGGGCTAAGGTTGATCGCATCGCTGTAAAGTTGTTTACAAAAAAGTTTGTCAAAGATTCTTGGTTTGCTTCATCAGAAGAAGCGTCTTTAGGTGTTTTCTTATCTAAAGAGGGGCGAAAAGCCGTAATCACCGCTTACATGAATGATGCTTGTGAGAATATCGAGAAGGAAAGCTGGTCTTACTGTAGGAAAATGATGACCACCTTAGCCAAGGAGGGTCAAGTAAGTTGAAGAAGAACATGTACTATGCCGTTTATGACATTTCCGATGATAAAACTAGAACGCACGCCATTCAAGCACTTAAAGATGTAGGCTTTATCCGTATACAGAAAAGTGTTTTCTGTGGCTCGTTAGCATCTCAGCAGAAAAAAGACCTGATAGAAGCTCTTAAACGAATAACTGGGGAAAATGAATCGGTATACCTGATTTTGACCTGCCAGAAATGCTTTGGCAAAGTCACTATTATTGGGCATGGATTTGATAAAGAATATGTAGCTAATGATTTGGAGAGCATGGTTCTTTGAGTAACTGCTTATCTGTAACAAATGCAGTTGAGCATGCATTCTGTCCCCGATTTACTTATTTTCAGCTTGTGCTTGGCATTGAGCAAAGAGAAGGTAAACGTGGCACTGTCCAATCTGGACGCGCCTTCCATAATCGACATTCCACAACTAACAAAAGCTACCAAATAAAAAGATTAAACGGCGTTAAATTAACTGAGTTGCTTCTTTACTCTAAAAAATATTTATTTTCAGGAAAAATTGACGAGGCTATAGAAGCAGATAACCAGATTCTAATCATAGAACGGAAATATTCTGATTATATAACCGTGGGTCCAACATTAAAAACCCAACTTGGTCTATTGGCTGTTCTAGCTGAGGAAAACACTGGAAAGAAAGTTAACCAGGCTGTTGTCGTTTTTGATAAAAAGAGCCGAGTGGAAGTGCCTGTTAAGGTTACTGAAAAAATCAAACAAGCAGCTCTGTTGACTCTTCAAAAAACACGTGATGTACTAACCTCGGGCGATATACCGTATTCAAAACATGATAATCGATGCCTAAACTGCTGCTACAGAAAAATCTGCCCATAATCACGCTATGAAAATGGATAATAAAGAAACAGATGTATTCTTATAAATGGGTGAATAAGTAACCGATAATAAAATTATCGCAAAAAAACGCCCAAAATTAACGCTCTAAAAGTCAAATAGACCCAATAATAGTGACTTTGCCA
>JAMDCS010000050.1:1793-2800 GCA_023488835.1 Candidatus Bathyarchaeota archaeon | reverse complement strand
CGAGATGCACAAGGCAACTTGCGCTGACTGTGGAAAAGAATGTGATGTTCCTTTCAAACCAGACGGCACAAGACCAGTATATTGCCGCGAGTGCTACGCAAAAAGACGTCCACCACGAAGATACTAAGCGTAAGCTTAAGCATCTTTCTTAACTAAGAAATTTTCTTTTTTATTTTTTATTTTATCTGATCCTTTTTGTATTTCCTTTACCAGCGTTTGTTGCTCTCAGGAGACCCCCTCCCCCTATAAAAAGGACTTTTACAGTTCTCCCAATTACCCTTCCCTTGTATAGTAACAAAACCCATTGTAGGATGCAAAAGCAGAAATCCAAGACCCACAATATCTGTGCATAGACGTGAAATCCTTGGACAAGCCAGACTACATCATGTGGAGCCGCAAATACGACAAAGCCTACGGTTGGCAAGCACAACGCGAACGCGAACTCGGCGCCAAATTCCGCAAAAACAAAGCCCTCACCCTCAAAGACCTATCTGTAATCGTTGAGTGGAAATTCAAAAACGAACCCGAAAAACTCCTACGCGCCCAAGAATTAGTAACCCGTAATGATGAGGAAAAGGTTCAGCGGATCACCAGCCAAGCCCTAAGCATACCCAACGCGGACGACACCTACCGAATAAACTGCCTTACCACGCTGGAAGGTATAAGCCCCGTGTTAGCTAGCGTCATCTTAGCTTTCTTTGACCCAAAAAATTATGGTATCTTTGAGCAAAGCGTCTGGAAAGGGCTCCTAGGCAATCCGCCCGCGGGAGTCTACACACCCCAAAACTATATCCGCCTACTAGCCGCGATGCGTAAAACAGCAAACAAACACAACTTGGATGCTAGAGTTATCGATAAAGCGCTCTACCGAAAAAGCGCCGATGAATCCTCCTAAATCCTTTGTTTAGTAATTCTTATATCCTCAAAAAAACACCTAGTAAATAGAGTTTTAACGTCTAAATTTTAGGAAGAAAATTTTATGGCAAAAAAGAAAGGTGAACAATACA
>JAMDCS010000050.1:585-1783 GCA_023488835.1 Candidatus Bathyarchaeota archaeon | reverse complement strand
ATATTGCAATAAAAAGCGAAGAACAAAACAAAAAGGTTCGGATTATGGTTCTCTCAGACTTCGACTTCGCCGATGACCTAATCCCAGAATACGCAGCAAAAAGCGATGGACATGCAGGAACCTATGAAGCCAGTTAAAGCGGCAACGAAGAGCGCTGCTCCAAAGGCGTCTGTTTCCAAGAAATAAATCCACCGAAACCGCAGATTCTATTCTTGAAGTTCTTTTACTAGTTTCTCCATTTGTTGAATTATATACTGATTAATTTTTCTGCCTTTCTCGACTGTAGCGGCGGTGGGGTCGCCGTTGGTTGCGCTGGAAATCAACTGTTCTGGATGCGTAATAACCTCGAAGCGAGGTAGTTTCCAAACGTCCGCTTTACCCTTACCTTTCACCAGCTGGGGGTTGATCGCCATCACTCTTGCTGTTTCTATGGTTCCTGCATGTCCATCGCTTTTTGCTGCGTATTCTGGGATTAGGTCATCGGCGAAGTCGAAGTCTGAGAGAACCATAATCCGAACCTTTTTGTTTTGTTCTTCGCTTTTTATTGCAATATCCTGCGCCGCAAGCCGTAATGCAACCATATGTGAGTTCCCCGCATGACCACTAATCACAATTATGCGATAAAAGCCGCTGCGCACAAGCTCGGAGAGAACATCATGCGCTAAACGATAAAGCGTATCAAACTGGATAGTTAGTGTGCCTTTGAAGTTGCGTGTGGCATTACAGATTCCGTAACGGAAAGGCGGCGCGACAACGCAGCTAGTCTTCTTAGCAACCTCAACTGCTACATATTCGGCTTGGATGCTATCAGTGCAGAGTGGTAGATGGTCGCTGTGGGCTTCAACGCTGCCTAAAGGCCAAATAACTACGGTGCCCTCTTTGGCGGCTTCTTGGGCTTCTTTGCTGCTGAGTTCGTCAAACCAGAGTGGACGCTGCTTTTTTGGGGTTGTCATAACAGAGTAGTCATCTGTGGCTCTTTTTCTATCTTGCGGAGGCGGATTGTTTAGTTTGGCAAAGTTTGAAATACCCCTGGTAGTAGAATCATTATTGGTACGCTTCTGGCGTAACGGGCGGATTATAAGTGCAGTTGCCCGATTGGTCTTGGTTGAAATCGACTTCCCATAAGCAGTTAGAGCTTGAGTTAGGTTCCTTAGAGGAGTTCTTAAATCAGTATATCGCTCATCCGCCGCAGCCAACT
>JAMDCS010000050.1:0-575 GCA_023488835.1 Candidatus Bathyarchaeota archaeon | reverse complement strand
GCTGGTTGAACGAAAAGCTCAGAATGCTTGGGTGCTTTACTATAAAGCTGAATTGCTCCAGTACCATTTAAAGAAAGATGACGAAATTAAGGCTCGGGCAGGGCGAATTTTGTTTGAAAATACCCCTATGCTTGGTGACGGTGCGAAGCAGAATGTCCGTAAATTAATCGGTAGAGATTCCGGTAACGGTAGCTGGGACTTAAAAGACCCCCTTGAGTTAGAAAAAGTAGTTGAAGCCCGCAGAATCATCCAAGACTACTACAATAACAAATACATCTACCTAGAGGTCACGATGCAGTTGCTCTCTATCTTGGCGTTTATTGTTGCGGTTTTAAGTGTAATTGTGGCCGTTACTCTTAATTTGGTGCCAACTGCAGTTACCACTGCTCCTAGTAGCTTAGTGTTTTGGGTAACTATCGGTTTGTTGGGCGGCATCGGTGGCTCCATTAGCGGATGAGCGATATACTGATTTAAGAACTCCTCTAAGGAACCTAACTCAAGCTCTAACTGCTTATGGGAAGTCGATTTCAACCAAGACCAATCGGGCAACTGCACTTATAATCCGCCCGTTACGC
>JAMDCS010000056.1 GCA_023488835.1 Candidatus Bathyarchaeota archaeon | reverse complement strand
CAAAAAGATGAGGAACGGCGCAAACCCCGTCATGAACACGGGGATGGCTGCCCAAGTTACGCCGGTATACATTGCTGCGGCGGTGGCGATGAAGGGTGCAATTGACCACATAAGCCACGTGACCCTGTTGGGTTTGGCTTTTCCTCTAAACATCGCGCGGATGTAGAGGCCTGCGGCGGCTAAACTGGCAAACGCAGCAGCGAAAACGAGGATTTCCAGCATATGCCTAATACCTGTGTGTTTGAGCTATTTTACGGCATCGCAGAGTACTGCAAAGTTTGCTTCGCAGCTTTTGCAAGCTAGCCTTCGCACGTCTGCAAAGTAAGCTTGGATAAACTGCCTCTTTGACTTCCTAAGAACTCTTAAAGCTAACTCGACTGACTAAAAGCTGGGTTATGGGTTATGAGAAAGTACCGCGCCCTCCTTCCCCTCAATCCGCAGGTACCTCACATACCCCTATAACCCACCCCGCCAATACACAGCAGAGGAGACGAGTTTGAGTCATCAGCATGTAACTAAAAAAACCCACATATCATTCGTAGAGTACGACGATGTGGACTTTGCTAAGCTAGGAAAGGATAGGCGCTATTTCGGTGAAGGCAACTCTAAAGGCAGACGGTTAGAGTACGATTTCGAGTACTGCCTCGAATGTGGATTGCGTTTGCTTAATGGGCAACCGATTATGACTAAAGGTATTTTGGAGTACGAGTTTGAGCGGTTTGTATCTCAAGCTAAAAGAGGCCACTATGTGCGTGCTGAGGAGACTACGGTGCAGCATAGCGATTTTGATAGCCTACTAAACATAATTAGTAACGCGGTGGAGTTCGGTAAGCTGCGGGAAAAAAGTTGCCGACAGTAATTACTGAGTTTTACTCTTTTGGCCCCGTTTACCCAGTGCTGCTTTGATAAACGGCCACGCCGCTTTGACAACAATAATCGAAATTATTGAGTCAATCACATGTTGCAGCGCCGTTCCCCCTATAGTTATCAGTGAAGCTTGCCATGGAATGCCAAAAGCAATAACCACCGCGCCTTCCAGTAGCGCATGAAGCGGTAGTGCGACGATAAAGAGTGCTTTTGGATAGGACATGCCCTTTTTGATGGCGATGGCTGCTACGACACCCCAGATGATGTGGGTTGCTGCTCTTGCGCCGACTACTGGCCCTAGGGTTGCGAAAAACCCCAGTGATGATGCTGCGCCGACAAAGGCGGTAACTATTGGTCCGAACAGGGTTGGGAGCATTCTGGGGACGTGGGATGCTAAGGTTGCGGAGTACCCGATTGCTGGGATGGATATTTGTAGGGTGCCTGCGAAAAGTAGGGGTATGGCTATGGCGAGTGCTGCCAAAATGGCTGCAACTGCAACGTCTATGCTCCTCAAACCATAATTCCTCAGGCGGTAGACTGATTTTTTGGTAGATAATGTTATGCTATCAAGAAAGAGTCACTGGAGTCTGAATTTAAGTGTTATCCGCGGATTTGCTGTTTTAGAGTCCCCAGCTTTGAGTTACATTTTGATGCCCTGCTTTGTCATGCCTTTCTCTTTCCTTCTTGGTAGGGCCCTTGAACCTGTTAAGCTTCACTGTTGAGCCTTCAAGGGTGATAAAGTGACTTGTGTTCAGGGATCGGTGATACACGAATTTTTTAACTGCATGATGCAAGTCCGATAGGGTGACTTTGTCTTGGTCTACTGTTAACTTGTTTTTAGCTTCGTAGACTTCTATTTTGAAGTGTTTTTGGAGGTAACTGGCTAGTCGTTCTTTTTCGTCTTTTAGGTCGCCGAGGTCTATTTGGAGTTTTTGGGGTTCATTTTTGTTTCTAAATAGCACTGGGTTGTCCCTATATGGGGTTAGCTGTTCTGGTATTTTAGCGTTTGAGCATTCAAGCTGAACGCATACTTTTTTGATAGGCCAAAATGAGCCAATACTGATTGTCTCCTCAAAAAGAAACAAAATCTATTAATCACTCATTTTAAATGTGAAGAAAATTGGTTGGGCCACCTGATTTGAACATTAAACGCCTTACTAACATTACCCATTTTTCTTCATAGGTGGTTCTTAGTAGGTCAGATAAGTTGTTTTAGCTAATTTATTGCCACCAGTGTTTTTTCTTAGGTTGTTCTTCTTTCCTTTTTCCTCTTTGTTCCTTTTTGTAATTGTCTATAATTTCATCTACTTCTGCCAGTGTTCTTGCTAAGTTAAGTCTTTCATGATAGATTTTTTCCGAATAAATTTTCTCAGGCACACTAAAGTGATAACCATGAATATTACCAGTTGTTTTGACAGATGGATTACTGTTAATCCTCTCTTGCTCTCGCTCTCTTATCCGTTGATCAATTTCTCCCTCTTCCCTGACAAGAATATCAATCCGCTTTGTTCTACCAGCTTCATCATCTATCGGCAATTCAATTCCATCAGTCGCCTCTCCAGCTTCTTCTGAATGCATCATCCTATCCATCGCTTTTTTAATCAACTCATTCCGTTCTTTCTCCTCAAATTCAAGAGATTCAATCGTTTTCATTAAATAAACAAAATCAGGGTGACCATCATCACGTCCATATTCGGAATAAAACATTCCTTTTACTGCTGGATTACCTTGAACATCAAACTGGGTTTCCCAATCAACAAAATAAGGAAACTTGGGCTTAGAATGCTGTGCACAGAAATATCGACCACATAATTCGCACCGTACAACCTTCTTCTTAGAGGCATCATAGTTCTTCATTGAGCACTCATAGCAAACTCCCAACTCACAAGATGATTCCAAGTTTCCCCTCGTCCCACAATTCCTAAATGTATAATCGCCCTTGATT
>JAMDCS010000108.1 GCA_023488835.1 Candidatus Bathyarchaeota archaeon | reverse complement strand
ATTAAGTCTCTCATTCCGCGAACAGGTTGGAAAGCTGGCATGCGTTTGAACTCCTAAACTAACTTAAGTGATGCGATTATTCTTTTAAACTCTCGCACAGAAAGGCGTTATCGTATCCGAGCAAAGCAACATCGACGCGCTCTCTTCACGAGGCTATGGTACGTTAGAAAATAAGGTTTTCACCCTGACTTTCTACGAGTCGCTGTACCTTTTGGATAAGGGCATGCTTGAAGTTAAAGGCGAAAAGGGCAAAGCCGTCAATTTCCAAAGTCTTCTGCACTGTTACGAAGCCCAAAACGAAAATGCATGGGTCAACTACCTGGTTTACCGTGACCTACGCAGCCGCGGCTACGTTGTAAGGGAAGGGTTCGGCGGCGGAATTGACTTTCGCATCTACGAGAGAGGAGCTTACGGTAAAGACACCGCGCCATACTTGATTTTAAGCACTCAAGAAGGAAAACCCCTCCCCGTAAACGACCTCGCAGGTGCTCTGCAGCAGTGCCAGAGCCAAAAGAAAGAGCTGACTTTGGCAGTTATGAACCGCCGAGGCGAAATAGTTTACTATTCTGTGTCACAATTAACTTTCAGCAAGATTGATTGAAGGCAACTTCATGGATAAAGTGAAGAATTACGCTTGGGATGCTAAAGACTTCTGTGCGAGAGTTTAAAAGAATAATCGCATCACTTAAGTTAGTTTAGGAGTTCAAACGCATGCCAGCTTTCCAACCTGTTCGCGGAATGAGAGACTTAATCGGTGAAGAAGCACAAACATTCACCTACATAACCAACACAGCCAGAGAAACCGCCGCACTCTATGGATACAAAGAAGTCATAACGCCCCATGTTGAACCGCTCGAATTGTTGAGCGCCAAATCAGGTGAAGAAATCCGCCAACGCATGTTCATTTTCAAAGACCTCGGCGACCGCCAAGTTGCCCTGCGTCCAGAGTTTACTGCTTCAATTGCACGGTTAGCAACAACTTCGCTAAAGAATGAGCCTAAACCGCTAAGGCTTTTTTCTGTGGGCACTGTTTACCGTTATGATGAGCCGCAGCGTGGACGTTACCGAGAGTTTTGGCAGTCAAACTTTGAATTAATGGGCACCGCTAAACCTGAAGCCGACGCCGAAATCGTGTTGCTGACCAATAGTTTAATGTCGTTGTTGGGGCTGCAGGGTTACGCTTTCAAAATTGGGCATATAGGTGTGATTCGGGGCATTCTCAGCCAAGATGGCGTTGACGAGAAAACCCAGAATGCTGTGTTGCAGCGCATGGACAAAAAAGAGTACGATGCAGCCCTCAAGCTTGTGGAATCCGAGAATTGCCGAAGCATGCTGAGGGGATTGCTTGAAATTAAGGGCAACGATTGGCTTGACACCGTTGAGCAAATCCAAACCTACGTTGCCAGCTACGAGAAAGCCAAAGCTGCCGCAGAAAACCTCGCGGAAGTGCTCAAACTCGTAACCGAAAGCGCTAACCTATCCATAACGGTTGAGCCAGCGTTTGCCCGAGGTCTAGAATACTACACGGGCATGATTTTTGAAATCTACATTCCTGGACTGGACATTGCCTTGGGCGGTGGCGGACGATACGACAGGCTAATCGAGGCGTTCGGCGGCGAACCCACGCCTGCAGTTGGCTGCGCCCACGGAATCGACAGAGTTGCCATTGCCCTGCAAACCCAGAAAACAGCCCTTGCCGCTAAAACGGAGAAGAAAGCCGTTGTCTTACCCATCACTGAAACGCTGAAATCTGAGGCGCTCAAAATTGCTCAGCAATTGCGTGCTGCTGGGGTAACGGTGGAGTTTGAGGTTATGGGCAGAAAAATGGCTAAAGCCCTCGAAGATGCAGACAAACGCAAAGTGGATTTTGCTGTTATCGTAGGGGAACGAGAACTCAAAGAAGGCGCTGTTGTGCTCAAGGATTTAGCGAACAGGCAACAAAGCACAATCCCAATCGATAAACTTGTTGAGAAAATTAAAAGCTAAAAAGAAAAATAAAATTGTTGAGCCTCAAAAGAGGCTGATTTTGTTTGTTTAGAGTCGTTTGATGTAGCGGTTGACTTCCCATTCGGTAACCTGCGTGCGGTAGAGGTCCCATTCGTTGCGTTTCTCTTTAAGGAAGTTCTCAAACGCTGTTTGACCGAGGGTTTCGCGCATTAACTCGCTGGTTTCCAGTTCGTCGAGGGCTTCTTTGAGTGATTCTGGCAGTGACACTATGCCGCGGGCTTTGCGTTCTTCGTAGGTCATGTGGTAAACGTTTAGTTCCACTGGGTCGCCTGGGTCAATCTTGTTTTTGATTCCGTCTAAGCCTGTTGCTAAGAGCACTGCGAATTGTAGGTAGGGGTTTCCTGCGCCGTCTGGGCAGCGGATTTCGCATCTGGCTGCGCCTTTTCTTCCGCCGAAGTTGGGTACGCGGATGAGGGGTGAGCGGTTTTTGTGTGCCCATGCAAGGTAGACTGGTGCTTCGTAACCTGGAACTAAGCGTTTGTAGCTGTTTGGCCAAGAGTCAAGGACTGCAGCCATCTTTCGTCCGTGGGCTAATTGTCCGCCGATGAAGTTTCTGGCTAAGTCTGAGAGGTAACCGTTCTTTGCATCGTCTGAGTAGAACATGTTTTGGGTTACGTCTTTGTTCCATAGGCTTTGGTGACAGTGCATGCCGCTGCCGTTGATGCCTTGGAAGGGTTTAGGCATGTATGTGGTTACGTAACCTGCGCGTGCAGCAACTACTTTACCGCACATCTTCATGGTTATAGCGCGGTCAGCGGTAACTAGGGCTTCACCGTATTTGAAGTCAATCTCGTTCTGCCCCAACGCGACTTCGTGGTGGCTGAGCTCTATTTCGATGCCGAAAGCTTCAGCTGTATCAGCAATTTCACGGCGTAAATCATCAGTTAAATCGCTTGGGTGAAAATCAAAGTATCCAGCCAAGTCAATCGGTGTTGGTAAACCACCTGTTTCGCTTTCTTTTACGATAAAGAATTCTAGTTCTGGAGCACAAATGTAGGTGTAGCCTGCTTTGTTGGCTTTTTCTACGGCTCGTTCAAGAACGTAGCGTGGGTCTCCTTCGAAGCGTTTGTTTTGTGGAGTGTATATGTCGCAGAGGAGTCTGCAGGAGGATTTCTCTTTTGGCCTCCAGGGTAAAACTGCGAAGGTTGTTGGGTCTGGGTATAGGACCATGTCTGATTCTTCGATGGGTCTGTAACCGGTGATTGAGGAGCCGTCGAAGGATTGGCCGTTTTCAAAGATGCTTTCGATGTTTTTTGAGCTTACGGCTATGTTCTTTAGCATGCCATTTATATCGGTAAATTGTAGTCTAACGAATTTGATTTCTTGTTCTTGGATTTGTTGGATAACTTTGGTAACTTGTTCTTTCCACGCGGGGTTTTTGAAATTTTTCATTTTTCTTGTTCTCCTTGTGAGGTTTGGCTTTAGTCTCCATATGTTATGGAAATCAGATTAAACGTAAACATATATAAGTTTATCGCTTCAATTGCATCGATAACTGTCCAGTAAGCAAACAAATTGTTGAAATAATGTGCGAAAGAATACTTGCTTAACGCGTGATAAAAAAGACTGAAAAACGCCTTCTAACTAGTCAAATAACCAAAAAATCCGCAATTATCGCTCTCTACGAAGATAATCGCCAATATCCAATACATTTCTAACCACAATTTCATTGTCAACGGTGGATTCGCGCAGGTTTTCAACAATTCTGCCAAAACCTAAACATTCGCCGAATTCGTTTACTACCAAAGTATTAGTATCCTTCCTGCCTGGACCTTGAACCCGCACAATACTTTTCCTCAAAACGTCCCTGCCGCAAATAAAAAGCCAAGCCGCCTTCTTATCCAAGATAATTCGGTAAGCTTCTTTTTTCGCAAGCATCCCAAGCAAGTTAAAGCTTGGAAAGAACTTCCCCTCCTTAGCTTTCCCCAAAAAAACTCCGGCGGAAAAGAAATCTTGCCGAACCAAGGGTTTCAAAGCTGGATTCACAAGGTAAAAACGCCCAGTCTTCTCAACCATCAGATCCAAGTTTAATGCGATTTGTACTCCGAATTGGGAGGCAAAGTCTGTTATCGCTCTTGTGTTCATGGTTGTTGGCTCCGTTTTTTTAGTTTGCAGACAAAGAAGCCCTGGGTTTCTCCGGGCCACAGCCGCCTGCTACGCTTAATCGATGGGTCTAGCTGTTTGCCGAAAACGTTGGTTACTCCTTTTTCTCCGTTGCAGTAGATTTCTTCAATTTGTAGGTTGAGGTTTTTTACTGCCCAATCCATGTTCAACTCGTCCTCTTCGGGCTCAAGAGAACAAGTGGAGTAAACCATTTCGCCCTCATCGCTTAGGCAATCAGCCGCTTCAGTTAGTATTTCCCGCTGCAAACCAGCGTTGCGCTCCACATCCTTTAAGGTTCTGTTTTTAAACCAGTCCCTATCCGCTGCAAAATTGCCCGAGCAAGGAGCATCCACCAGCACCCTATCAAACTTGAGATTTAACGTTGAAGCTTGCCGTGCATCCAACAGATAAACCACCGCGTTGCTAACGCGGCAGCGTTCCAAATGGTTACATAACGCATTCAACCGCCACTTATCCACATCCAAAGCCACAATCCCCCCAGTGTTCTCCATCAAATCAGCTAAATGCACGGTTTTGCCGCCTGGAGCTGCGGCTGCATCGAGCACCTTTTTACCTTTCAGATGAGTGAATAGTGAAACGGGGATTTGGGCGGCTGCTTCCTGAATCGAATACATGCCCAGAAGGTATTCGGCGGTTGCGCCAGCAGAAACTTTGGAGCCAAGCACCCAATAGCCCGATTCAAGGAAAGGGATTTTTTGTAGGTGCACACCTAAATCTGCAAGCCGTTGTATGAGTTTTTTTCCTTTTGCATTGGTATTGTTGATTCGGATGGCTTGCTTTAACGTAACCTCTTGGTAGTTCCAGCCCAACCGTTCATAGCGGTCTAAGAAAAATTCTTTACCCGACATCAACCCAAGATTACATTGCCACGGATAAAAACTTTTCAACCTCCAAAACGGTCTCAACTGTTCAATTATTAAATTCAGTTTAAGAGGGGCAATCGGTGGCTTTGGCAACCATCATTTTTTCTTGGCAAAACTGATTTTTTCTTTGATAATTGATTAAGTGTACGCAAGTTTTTTAACTCTATAGTGAGTAAGATAACAAGATGAGTCAGCGCATACTTGCCAATCTTGGTTTTCTACTGCAGATTGCAGGCTTGCTTACCGTTTTTCCAATAGTAATAGGATTTTATTATAATGAAACGCAACATTTAATCCCGCTTTTTATGACGTGTATTGCGTTTCTTGGGTGTGGTTTTCTTCTAAATGCCTTGTGTGAAAAGAAAGAGCTGAACTTTAAATCTTCAAGCGTTCTTTTGTTTTCTGCTTTCATTATTCTACCGTTAATTGGAGCTATACCGTACATCTACAGTGACCCGTTTAACAGCCCAAATCTGCTAGACCGATTCACCAACGGTTATTTTGAAAGCGCATCAGGATTTACGACAACAGGATTTAGTTTCATAGCAAACACTGATGCACTGCCAATGTCAATGCTGGTCTTTAGAAGCTTGACCGAGTTGATGGGTGGAGTTGGAGTGGTCTTTTTGATTCTTGCTTTTTTCCAATCAAAAAAATCGATAACTAAGTTGGGCAATACGTTAGGAATTGATAATTTGAACGGTAATTTGAAGAAAATGTTCTTTCTTGTATTCGCAATTTACGGTATTTACATCGGAGTATTTACCGCTATTTTTTACGCTTTGGGGTTCACCAACTTACTTAACACGGGCACATTTGTAATTGACACATTAACAGGAGGCTTTCAGCCAAATGCCCAACAATTTCAGCAGTACCTACTCTTTATACCAAAAATTCTAATAATCTCCCTTATGCTCGTTGGCTCAGTAAACTTTGCTTTTAACTACCACCTATTCACAGGAAAAATCAAGCAGATGTTTTCCAAAGAAATTGTCCTGTTCTTTTCGATAATCGGTGCTGCAAGCATAGCCATCGTTTACTTTGCAAACGTGGGATTCGTAGATTCAGTTTTCCATGTAGTAAGCATGGCTTCCTCAACGGGATACGATTACCTAAACATTACAACACTCAACAACACTGCCTTAACAATTTTCATTACGCTTATTGTAATTGGAGGTTGCACGTTCTCTATGGCGGGAGGGATAAAAATTTCCAGGTTGCTGACATTTGGAAAATCAATCGGACAGGCAGTCAAAATGACAGTTATAAAGGAAGAATCATCGGTTGATGATTACAAAGAAACGTCTAAGAACTTCTATGAATACTTTCCAGCCATAATTTCAATTCTATTATTTATTATAATTCTGGTTGTTTTTGCGATGCTTTTTACAACTATGGGTGTCACGTTTACAGATGCCATTTTTGAAGTAGGCTCGGCGCTTTCTACTAACGGTGTTTCCATGGGCGCCACAACAGTTGCCATGCCCATTGCATACAAGTGGCTGATGATTGCAGCAATGACTATTGGACGAGTTGAAATCCTAACAATCCTAATTGCGTTAATTCCAATAAGCATAAAGAAACTCAAGCAAATCAGCTGATGCAACTCAGAGAGTACTAACTTGTCAAAAGAGAATTTTTAAGTGCTTTAAATAAGGGGGCTATAGATAAATCCAAGCACTAGAGTTTAGGCTACTCTAAGGCAATGTCGAAGAGTTGGTTTTCAGGCATGTTGGCAATTTCTATGGCGTATTGTTCAGTTAGTTGGTCTTGGGCTTGTTTTAGTTTTAGCTGCTCACTAAAGCGCGGGGTGAGTGTTATTTTAACTGTTTTTTCTTGTTTTTGCATCGTGAAGGTTGCCTTTATGTTCTCTGCGTTTTCGATCTGGAGCCGCTGGTTGCCGACTGTGCAGGTTGTAGCTACCTGAATTCCGTCAAGCAAGCACGAAAACGGCGGATGCAAAGGTACAGCAACTTGCGCCTTAAGAAGCGTACACTCAGCGTTTGAGACTTTGAGAGCTTTTTTGGCGGCAATGCCCATTTTTAAGCCGATAACTAAGTATGGTCCAACGTGTCCGTGAAGTTTACGGGCAAATTCAATCGTTGCTGCGTGTTTGGTTGGTTTTGACATTTTCTCCACTCTTATGAGGTATTGGTGCTTATTTGGGGTTGCTGTGCTTGGTTGAATGGGTCAAGTTTGTCATATTTTTTGACACGCCAATAGCCAAACGAAACCAGCCAAGACATGATGAATAGGGCAACTATTCCGAAGCCTATCATTTCAAAGTTTATTGTGTTTAGCCAGCTCCAGAATTGCCCGTTAAGGTTCAATTCCGTCGAGAGCACCTGCAAAAGCTCTATGGTGCCTATTACCCATGCAACGAGCACAGATATGACTGTGACTGTTAAGTTGTAGTATATCTTCCTGATGGGGTTTAGGAAAGCCCAGCCATAAGCAACTCGCATGGCAACGCCGTCCGCAGTGTCCACGGTGACCATGCCGCAGGTGAACAGCAACGGAAGAATAAGAATGTAATATATTGGGATGCTTGTAGAAACTCCGATCCCCACACTTATGGCTATGAGGGCAACTTCGCTTGCAGTATCGAACCCTAACCCAAAGAGAACACCAACCGGGTAGATGTGCCAGGGTTTGCTTATGACTCTAAAGAGCGGACGAAAGAAGCGATTCATGAACCCTCGGTTTTCAAGCAGGTTGTCAAGTTCAGCTTGGTTAAGTTTGCCTTGTTTTAGCGTCTGGAAAATCCTGTAAATACCAATCACGATGACCGCGTTGATGAATCCGATAATCCAAAGGAAGCTTCCTGAAACCAAAGTTCCAACGATGGCACCCGTGCTCTGGAGAGCAGGTATGTTGGTTGCGACAGCGCGAGTTGCCAATATTAAGGCGATTATTAGGGCAACGACAACTGTAGAATGCCCCCAGGGAAAACCACATTCCAACGGTGTAGGGGCGTTTTCCTTCTTGCATGAGTTTTCTTGTTGTGTTGTCTATGGCTGCTATGTGGTCAGCGTCAACTCCGTGGCGCAGACCGAAAACGTAAGCAACTATGCCTAAACCGCCTAAGACTACAGCGATTTTCCCGATAACGAAGGCTGCTGAGAAGCCGACTGCTGTGATGATTAATAGGACTGAGAAGATTATGGCTATCCGTATTTTTTCGTTGCGTGAGAGATTGATTGTTACTTGGTTTTGCGTCATTACCGGTTCCCACAGTAACACTTTTCTCGAGATTCGTGTTACTCTCCATATAAAAGCTTTTAGGCACAACAAACCATTTCTAACCGTGACCACCCATGTCCAAAGTTGTCCGAATAGGCGTAACATTCCCACCCGAACTCCTCCAAGACTTCGACGAAATCATCGGAAAAATGGGCTACGAAAGCCGCAGCAAAGCCATACAAGACGCTGTGAGACTTTATGTTTCCGAGCGCAAATGGGTCAAAGAAGAAAACACCACCCAAACAGGCGTGTTACTAATGGTTTACAACCATGACACCAGAGGATTAGACAGCGAATTAACAGAATCCCAACACCACCACGCCTCACTAATCTCCTCAACCATGCACATCCATCTTGCCGAACACGACTGCCTAGAAGTCATAGCTGTAAAAGGCAAAGGCTCAGAAATACGCGAACTAAGCGACGAGTTAGCAACAAGAAGAGGAGTAAAAATCCTCAAATCAATGATTGTCTCAGTTTAGCTCTTCACTTCATACATCCGTTCCAGAGAAGCCCGAGCTTTCTTCGCAACTGCTTGGGGAACCTTAACCACATTCTTTTCCTCTTTAAGCGCAGCGTAGAGTCTGTCAAGCGTTGTCAGCTTCATGTTGGGGCAGATGGCTCCTTCGTAAGCAAGATAGAAGTTTTTCTGCGGGTTTTCTTTGCGCAGGCGATGCAGAATACCTTCTTCGGTGCCGACAATGAAGTCTTTAGCATGGGATTCTTTGGCGTAACGGCACATTTTTGAGGTGCTGCCGATAAAATCAGCTACTTTGCGCATTTCTGAACTGCATTCAGGATGAACAATGGCTATGGCGTCTGGATGCTGCATCTTAAGGACCTTGACGTCTTCTGGCTGGAATAAGAGGTGGGTTGGGCAGAAGCCGTTTGCAGGAATCGAGATTAGCTTTTTGCCTGTTTTTTCGCTGACGTATTCAGCCAGATTTTTGTCGGGACCAAACAGGATTGTATCGGCGTCAAGTGACTTTATGACTTCAACGGCGTTGGCGCTTGTGCAGCATACGTCGCATTCAGCTTTGCATAAAGCCAAAGTGTTAACGTAGAGAACTACTGGTGCGTTTGGGTACAGTTTTTTGGCCCGTTTAATCTCGTCAACCGTTAGCATCTGCGCCATCGGGCAACGTGCACCTAAACAGGGCAAAAGCACCTTTTTTCTGGGGTTGAGAATCGCGGCGGATTCAGCCATGAAATCAACCGCTGAAAAAACGATTATTTCAGCATCCTTCTCTTCGACGGCTTTGCGGCTAAGTTCAATGCTGTCGCCAACGTAATCAGCTATGTCTTGGATTTCTGGACGCTGATAATTATGAGCCAGTATGACGGCTTTTTTTTCTTTCTTGAGTTTTTGGATTCTGTCCGTTAAATCCATGTTTTCGCCTAGTTCAGGGTTGAATGTGAAAAATAAGAAGGACAAGTTAACAGATATATGCTTTTACCCTCAAATTTTGTCTTTGAACCTTAAAAATTAAGAAAAACAAAGAAAACAAATGTCGAGAAAACACTTGAACTATAGTGCTCTTTTTTGACTATCCCCCCTTATAAAAAGGAAAACATTGATTTTTGAGAATACCTAGTGCTCACAAGTGATCCCCGACCCTCTTTAAATAGTTAGAGACTAAAAAGAAAAAACTTACACCTTCAAAAAATGAAGAGCCCATTGCCTTATATTGGGTTGGCATCATACGTGAGTATTGGTGTATTGGTTTGACTGTTGATGCAAGCAGGACAAAAAAGCCAAAGCTGCCAAAGAAACGGTTGCTAAAGAAGATTAACCGCAGATAAGCCCATCTTGAACCTTCGTGACCTATTTTTTCTAAAAACTTAGAGTATGGTATGTTTCTAAAAAAAACGGTTATTTTTCGGAGAAATAAAGAAAAGTTAGAAAGGGGTTTTGGGGAGTGTCTACTGCTTTGTAGACGCTAGGTACTTGAGGTGGAATGGCTTAATCACTATTCCGCCCTTCAAATCCGCATTGAAAGTTTGGCTTTCAACCACCCAATCCGACAATTCTGAATCCAGAGCTCTGATGAACGCAGCGAAGTTTTCAAAGTTTTCATGAAGCGAAATGCAAACAGTATCCCACCCCATGCCTCTGCCGTCTAAAGCCAGAATCACGTTGGTTTGCCTCATGTACCATTCCTTCATTTTCTTTAATGCCTGAGTTTTCTCTTCGCCTGTTGCATATTTTAGTTTACTTTTCAGAAAGGTTATTGCTGCAATTTCAAATCCTATTTGGCCAAATTTCGGAATAACAGTGTACCCTTCGATAAAGTTTTCTTCCAGCATAGCTCGTCTTCGGGTCACTGTAGGCTGGGAAACACCCAAGGCTTTTGCAAGTTGCCTATCGCTTCGATGTGAGTCTTTCATGAGCTCAAACAGAATCTTATAATCTATTGGTTTCAACTCTTTCATTGCAATCAACTTAAACGATTTTTGTTATCCATAGCATTTTTTGACATCATATATAAACATCATGTTGAATAACTAAAAAATCTTCCAGTGCAACAGAGAAACAGCAACAGGAACTCTTAAGAGAAAAAACACCTCTAAACATGCAGGAGCCCCCAAAAAACATGCCAATACCAATCCTAAACGAGATAGAGCAAGAAATCACACGTTTCCTCAGCGATTTAATACGCATAAACACAACCAACCCGCCTGGCAACGAAACGCAAGCAGCCAACTTCATTGCCCAATACCTAGCAAAGGAAGGCTTCAAAACAGAAGTCATCGAGTCAGCACCAGGCAGAGGCAGCATAATCACGCAGCTTAAAGGATCAGGCGAAAAACCCAACCTACTGTTGCTTTCGCACCTAGACGTTGTTGCAGCAAACCCAAATGAATGGAGCGTTGATCCGTTTGCCGGAACAGTAAAAGACGGGTACGTCTACGGCAGGGGCGCTTATGACATGAAAGGCATGACAGCCGTCGAAGTTTTAACCCTCCTGCTCCTGAAAAGAAACAATGTTCCGCTCAAAGGCGACGTTATTTTAGCAGCCACCGCTGACGAGGAAAAAGGCGGAGAAGAAGGCGCAGGCTACCTACTAAAGCACCACAAGGAAAAAGTTTGGTGTCCATACGTCCTAAACGAAGGCGGAGGATTAGCCATCCCCCAGAAAAAAGGCAACGTATATCCCGTGCAGACCGCAGAGAAAGGCATCCTCTGGTTCAAAATAAAAGCCAAAGGAACACCTGGACACGGCTCCACTCCAAACATGGCTGACAACGCGATTGTGCGCATGAACAAAGTCATAATTAAACTCGGCGAATACCAGCCTGAAACGTTGTACGTGCCAACCCTCAAGCAGTTCCTATCTGAAGTAGCAAAACAGAACCCTAAGCTAAACGAGTTGTTCTCGCGTTTACTAAACAACCCCAAGCAAAGCGAACAAATCCTCGATGAACTAGCCAAAACAGACAAGGCATTGGCAGAAGAAATCAGGCCAAGAACCAAAACGACCATAGCCCCAACAATGATTCATGGTGGAGTAAAAGAAAACATCATTCCTTCCGAGTGCGAAGCTGTGTTCGACTGCAGAGTCCTGCCCGGCCAAAGCGTGAATGAAACGCTTTCTTTAATCAAAGACTTGCTCAAGGACGTGGGTATGGAAAAGTTAAGTTTTGAGATTATTCAGATGCATGACGGCAACGAATCGACGACGCAAACCCCACTCTACGGAGCCATTACAGGTGTTCTAAAAGAGTTCGAACCCGACTGCGGAGTCACGCCGACGCTGACGACGGGCGGAACTGATTCGCGTTTCTTTAGGGAAACGGGCAGCGTATGTTACGGTTTCCACCCGATGCGCCCCGACGAGCCCAACGATGAGTTGGAAAAGCGGATGCATGGCATTGACGAGCGCATAACGATTGAGAACCTTGTTTTTGGAACAAGCATCTTCTACGAGGCTGTCAAGAGATTCATGACCTAAACAAGCCCATTTTTACGCCTTTTCTTCATTATTTTGGCCGTTTTTAACAGTTGAATATTTATTGCCAAACACCATATTTTATAGCAAAGACTCGCCTGCTTGAGAGGCAATCCAAAAAATGCTCGGTGGACAAGCGTTAATAAACAAAGAACCCCCAAACTTCAAGGTCACCAAAACCGTTGGGCTAATCTCCGACACACACGTGCCCAAAAGAGCAAGATGCATCCCTAAGAAAGTTTTTGAAATCTTCGAAAGAGTGGACTACATCATTCATGCTGGCGACTTAGTTGACTTGTCCGTTGTGGATGAGTTAGAGCAGATTGCTCCAGTTTTGGCTGTTCACGGCAACATGGATGGGCTAGAAGTCGCAGGTGCTTTGCCGAGGCTAAATTCGCTGAAAGTCTTCGATTGGAAAATCGGCGTGGTACATGACCAAAACCTTCTCTACGGCTCGAATAAGATGCAGGAAATCGCCGAGCAGAATCATTTTGACGTTATAGTTTACGGACACACGCATGTCGCCAGCATCAAATGGGAGGGCAAAATCCTATACATTAACCCAGGCAGCCCCACAGACCCATCATCGCTCATTAATAAGCCATCGGTTGGATTGCTAAAAATCACCAAGGAAACCATCACGCCGCAAATAGTCGAGTTTTAACTTACCAAAACGGCTCCGTAAAAGAGTATGTAGAGAACGATTCCTAAAATTAAAGCAGCGATCCAAGCGGTAATGGTGACTCGCATGATTGACTTTCTTTTGAAGCATCCCATGAACTCTTTGCTAAAGTGCCAAGCAGCAACCAGCCAACCACCTAGGATGATTACTGCGATTCCTGCTATTCCATGAAGGAGGCCGATTATTGATATTAGCTCTAGAGGAAACGGAATAATGTAAGATGGAACTACTGCATAGGCAAAAGAAGGAATCATAATTGCAAAAATCATTATCAAATGTAGAACAAGTGCCACTGCCATTGTCCTTCCATGTTGCCGAAATTTTAGCTTCCTCTTCAAAGAGTAACCGTACAATAGCAGGAATAAAACAATTACTTGAATAATCAAACTTGCCGTAGCGGTAAGCGCATAAGGGTCAGATAAGAGAGCCATAACTTCACAAGCCTAATATTCTAAAGCTTCACGTATAAAGTTTTACTTTCACTCACCCCTCCACAGCACCAAACAGTAGTTTCTGCAACCGCCTTAAAAGCAAAATGCGCCAAAGGAGACGTGTTGAGGCAAAAAGAATGGAACATTGTAAAAACCCCTGGAAAGACACCTGCAAAAGCGAAAACATCAAACTCTACATCCAATTAAAAGGCGAAAACCTACCCATATGCCAACAATGCTGGAGCAAAATCGCTGACCAAGAAGAGGACTGGTAAAAATGGAAAGCTTCAGCGCCAACAGTGCAAGATCATACATTGGAAGAAACGTTAACCTGCACCTAAAAGATGGGGCAGTAATAATAAACGTACAATTAACAAAAATCCACAAAGGCGTAGGAAAAAACAACAACTTAATCGAATATTCTCCATCCGGCAACCGCAAAGCCACCCGTGTACCACTCAGAAACATTGCATGGGCAGAAATGCTTAACATAAACCTAATGAAAAACCCTGCCTGAAAACCCGCAAACCAAAGATAAAAACACAAATACCGCCATAACACTCATCCGTTTATGCACTGTTCAAACTGCGGAGTATGCTGTACAGAAACCGAAATGTTGCTCTCCAAAAAAGACATCAAACGCTTAGAAAATAAAGGCTACAGCCAAAACCAATTCGTCTGCTACGACAAGCAAGGCTATGCCCAGCTAAAAAACCGTGACGGCTACTGCGTCTTCTACGATCTCAAAAACCGCCAGTGCAGCGTTTACGTGAACCGCCCAGCCGGCTGCAGAGTTTACCCTGTTATTTTGGATGAAGAAACAGGAATAATTTTAGATGATATTTGCCAGTCGAGGAAGTCGATAACGCAGTCGGAAAAAAATCTCAAAGGTAAACGAGTGATTAAACTTTTGGAAGTAATTGATGCTGAAGCGTCAGAGCGGCGCACTTGAAAGATTTTTTCACGATTTTTTGTTTGCAAAGGTTTGTTTGCATTGCCAACACATCACCGCTGCCGTTTTTTGAGCATCAAATTCATTTATAGGAATAAAGCTTGTCCTCACCAGTTTGCCGCATAAGTCACAGACAAACTGTACTTCAGCAACACGGTCGTTATATTGGAGAACCTTAACGGGCAAAAATCACTTGCCTTCTTTTGAAGCCTTATCTTTTGCAAGAAGGTACTCTATGTAATCTTTCAAGTGCGATTGGTTTCATGGGCTCTTTTTCTGACATCTTCATGAATCTTTTCGGTTACTGTTATGCACTTGTATCCTTTTCGTGGCAAAAGTCGAATCTCCCTCGGTACTTTACGGTACTCCTCTAAATATATAACTAGCGGTTATTTAGCGGTATATTGTCAAGCTTTAAATAAATGTACGTTCGAAAGATAACATTAGAGGGGAATACAAAACGCCGAAAAAAGGCTACAAAAGCATTACTGTGAAGACCGAGGTTTACGATTATTTCTTCAACGAATGGCTCAAGGTCAAAGATGAATACGCCATAAAAAAAGGCATCCGAAGCTTCTCAGCCTACGTCACCTACCGCTTAGCTGAACTGATAAACGAAGACAAAAAACGAAACCTAAAATAAAAAACCTCCCCAAAAGCCCTACAACTTTAAATAATTCTTGAACTGACTAAGC
>JAMDCS010000086.1 GCA_023488835.1 Candidatus Bathyarchaeota archaeon | reverse complement strand
AAGCGCCCCGCATTTCTCGACGATTTTTGCTAGTTTGGGTGCTTCAGGTTTTAATCCTTCAGGCATCTGCAACAGAACGCGTTTGGCGCCGAGTTTGGTGATTTCTTGTTTTATTCGTTCTTCTTCAAAATCAAACCCTAGCATACTCTTCCCTCACGTTTGTGTATGAGAATAAAGGGAAAGAAAACTAAAGGTTGCGCTGGTTGCATGGGCTTTAGCTTAGAGCTGCCATTCCCAGTCTTGCGTTGGCTTTTTGAGGGGTTGCCCACGAGCTAGTGCGGCTTGTTCGGCGAGGCGCTCAAGGATTATTTTTTGTTCTACGCTTGCAACGTGCTTTCGGGTTTGGACTACGGCGTCGTTGTTTACTGATATGCTGTCGATTCCAACTCGGACAAGGAACTCTGCGAAATCAGGTAAATTCGATGGTCCTTCACCGCAGATGCTGACTGTGCAGCCGTTTTCGTGAGCGGCTTTAATGAGGTGGGCGATGATACGTTTGACTGCTGGGTCACGTTCGTCAAAGTAGCCCATTTGTCCTAAACGTTCAGAGTCGCGGTCAATCATCAGTACGCCTTGGGTCATGTCGTTTGAGCCGATGCTAAAGCCGTCGACGAGTTTGCTGAATTCGTCAGCCATGATTCCGATTGAGGGTGTTTCAGCCATGAACCAGATTTTGAAGTCTTTGTTGCGTTCTAAGCCTTCCTCTTTCATGAGTTGAAGAACGGCTTTTGCTTCCCAGAGTGTGCGGACCATGGGTAGCATGACGTAGACGTTTTTGAGTCCCCATTCGGTGCGGCATTTCTTGATGGCTTGGCATTCAAGTCGGAAGGCTTTGTCGTACCATTTGCTGATGTATCGGCTGCATCCTCTCCAACCCAACATGGGGTTTTCTTCTATGATTTCGTATTTGTCGCCGCCTTTCAACCCGCGGTACTCGTTAGTTTTGAAGTCACTTAAACGGACCACGACTGGTTTAGGCTGGATTGCCCGGGCAACAGTTGCGATGCCATCGGCGAGTTTGTCGACGAATTGTTGGCTTTGGCCTGCATCAACAAATGCCATTGGGTGCTGTCCGATGGCGCTGGCTAAAATGAATTCGGTACGCATCAATCCGATGCCTTCAAACGGCAGGTTCTTGTATTGTTCAATCATTTCGGGGGTTCCGAGGTTCATGTAAATCTTTGTGGCTGTTACTGGAGCTGCTTCTGCAACTTGCATGGCTGCGCCGCCGTTGTTTGATGCGGCTGGTTGAACTGCTTGTGCCATTATGCCTTCGTAGATAACGCCGTTTCTTGAATCCACTGTGTATTCTTGACCTGTTTTCATTATTTGGGTAGCGTTTTCGGTGCCTACGACGCATGGAATGTTGAGTTCTCGGCTAACGATGGCGGCGTGGGATGTGATTCCGCCTTTGTCGGTAACTATGGCGCTTGCCATTTTCATGAAGGGTACAAAGTCAGGGTCAGTCATGCCTGTAACAAGGACATCACCCTTACACATGTCTCTGTGGGCATCTTCAGGGTTTAGGACAACTTTTGCTTTGCCGACACCGTAGCCTCTTCTGCCGGCGGATATTCCTCGAACTATAACTTTTAGGTCTTGAGCTTTGTTTTCTTCCATTTTAGATGCTTCCGTTATTTTTGAACCGAAAACGGTTTCTGGACGAGCTTGAACCAACATCATATTCTCAGGGAAAGATAGGTCTTGGTCGATTGCCCATTCAATATCCATGGGTTTACCATAATGCTTCTCGATGCGCTTGGCAAGTTCAGCAAGTTTGGAGATTTCTTGGTCGCTTATGCAGACAGTTTTTTGTTCAGCTTCTGGGATGTCTAGGTGGACTGTTTTTCCTGTTTTGGGGTCGCGGATATACTTGACTGTTTTGCGTGAGATGCGGCGTTCTTTTATCTGCATCGAGTTTTTGTCGATTACGAAGTCGTCGGGGTTGACTGCGCCTGAAACGACGGTTTCGCCTAAGCCGAAATTGCCTTCAATTACGATTTCGTCTCTGTTGCCTGTAACTGGGTTAATCGTGAACATGACTCCTGCTGCGCGGGAGTTAACCATTTTTTGGACGCCGACGCTGATGAAAACTTTTTCGTGTGGGAAGCCTTTCTCGGTTCGGTAAAAGATTGCTCTTGGCGTAAATAGGCTGGACCAGCATTTGATGACTTTTTCTATGAGGTCGTCTGGTCCTTTTACGTTTAGGTAAGTTTCTTGTTGACCTGCAAACGATGCGTCAGGCAAGTCTTCAGCGGTTGCGCTTGAACGTACCGCGACAAAAGTGTCTTTAAGGTTAAAGCGTCTGTTTAAGTCGCTGTATGCGTTTCTAATGGCGGTTTCGATGTCTTTGGGCATCGGAGTTTTTTCCATTAGTTCACGGATTTTTTTAGATGCCGTATCATATTGTTTGGGGTCGTTTGGGTTTGTGACTGTCTCCTTTATAATTTTGTAGATTTGCTCAGCGATTTTTTTCTCTAAAATGTATCTTTCATAAGAAAAAGCCGTTACCGCAAAACCAAACGGTACAGGCAAAGCTGCATTAATCATTTCCCCGAGGCTGGCGTTCTTGCCGCCAACAATCGGAACATCAGTGTTTCTTAAATTATCAAACCATAAAACCAGTTCTTTCTCTTTGACGCTCAAGTCGTCTCCGTCTCCGGTTCGGCCGTTTCGGTCATGATTGGAGAAGTTTTAACTTTGGAGATAACTATTTTGCAGGGTATTGGAAGTTTTGCACTTCCTCTTTTGAGGGATTCTTTGGCTATTGCCTCTTGACCAGCTTTCACTTTGACGGTTATTATGGGTTTGATAATTTAAGAAACACTGA
>JAMDCS010000101.1 GCA_023488835.1 Candidatus Bathyarchaeota archaeon | reverse complement strand
AAAGATTGAGGAAAGGGAAGGCGAAGCAAAATACGGTGAAGAATTCCGCCAATACACGCGCACAACACCCAGGTTTATTCCCCGCCTAAGAAGAAAGCAGCCAAAAAAGGGATAAACTTTGGCTCAAACTATAAGAACAGAACACCATCGGCTGAAAATCCCCAATCCTTCCACTATTTTCCCAAGCAAGTGAAAATTGTGTCCTTGTAAAAAGCTTTGACTAAAAAAATAGTCAACAAACCCTAAATTCTCCAATCAATAATGGATATTTATGAGCCAAGGAATAGCTTCCCTGCATAAAATTTTAAAGGATGAAACCAGAAGAAAAATCATCCTTAAATTGAACGAAGAATCCAGCGTTGGATACACGGACTTAATGGAAAGCTAGATATTGTAAGTACCGGAACCCTGAACTATCACCTGAGAGTGTTAGGCGACCTTTTGGAAAAGGATGAGGCGGAAAGATACATACTTTCTGAAAAGGGCAAGCTTGCTTCACGGTTGTTAACAGAATTTCCAGAACAAAATGGGTTCCAGCAAAACAAAGGAAAACTGAAAGTCATCTGGATTATTAGTGCAGTAATCACAACCATGGTTGCTCTTACCATGTGGTATGTGTTGAATGTACCATTTTATAGATTGATAACTGCACTAGTTGCTGCTCAAGTATTGTCAGCGTTTTTATACTATATAAGGGTTGAACCTGCCAAAACGGGTAGAATTTTCTGGCTTGCTATTGGGGTAGCTATTATTGGCAGTGTTTTCTGGTTTATTCTGCAAGTGTTTATGAAAGAGACTGGATTAAGGTTGCAATTACTATGTTTGACTGGCACTACTGGTGATGATTTCTTTGCCTTGATAAGCCTAATTATCCTCTGGGTTTTAGGGGGATTTGTAGGGGATTGGATAGGTAAAAAAAGAAAGTACAAAGTGCTGTTATACAGGGATTGACTTTAGCCCTATCGAGATAGGTTTGACCCTTCTACATAATATGCCAAATAGGGATTACCCTTGCGGTCTTTCTTGATTTTGGTTCTTTTTTGGGAAGACAGTTTTTATACATGTATGAAGTAATGGCTGGAGAAGATAGAGGGAAAATACCTAGTTGACTCTTATCGTTGACGACGCAGGTAGCGGCGATTTGCTTTACGGCGTTGTAGTTGGCGCCTACCATGAAGAGACTGGCGAATTCAAATACGACCTAATTGACGTTAGATTCTACCAAGACATCTTCCGCGAAAAAGAGTACCTCCAAGAATCCAGCCGCGTTGTCTCCAAACTTGTCTCACGCTTCAACCTCAAACCCGACGAAGCCATCCACATCTGCCAAGGCTGCATCTTCGACGTGGCTGCAGAAGAGCTCCAGAAAGTCTACGGCGAAGACCGCGTCAAACGCATACGCGTCATCGGCGAAGCACAAAGACTTGTAGAAATCGCTTATCTGGACGAAATCCGCAACTTAGGCTATGAACCCCTCGCCGAACGGGAAGAGAAACGGGGCAAGAGCTTCTTCCACATGATGCGTTGGCTAAAAGACAACCCAGAAATGCTCCGTTACGCCAAGACCGGGTGGCCGCGCCTAAAAAACTACCAGATGTTCAAGCAGTTTCACGCACAACAAGCCTTCAACGCAATATGCAGTGAATGCGGAGCGGAGTGCGAAGTGCCGTTTAAACCGAAAGCTGACAAGCCGGTTTACTGCCGAAAATGCTGGTCAAACCATAAACCCGCTCACAGAAAAGGAAAAGCAGTAAAACACTAAAATTTTGGTACAAAACATGAATGTAATATTTGATTTTAATTCAAACTGGTATGTACTTCTATTTGCCTTCCTAGCAGCATGGGCAATTCTGCTGGTTCTCCGACGCAAATGGCTCGCCAAACACGAAGTTAAACAGCAGGTATTCTTGGCTTTCGGAGGCATGCTTTCGTTAGCACTTATGGAGTTTTTCGCCGTATCCACAGGACTCTGGAACTATACCCCGGGCAACTGGCCTGTGATTCTGTGGCCCACCTACTTTGCAGCCATACTGTTCGGCTACCAACTGCTCAGGTCAATCGAAAGCCTATTCCCACACAGGCCTGTCGTGTAAATTTATTTTAACCAGTTGCACACAAATGCACTAACACAGGGCGCTACAATGGAAGACGATTCTGACCGACTGGGCCACTTAAAACCTGAACAAAAAGTATTAATCGCCATAGACATGACCGATGGTTGCGCACGTGTTTGTGCGGAGGGGATTAGGCAACAGTTTCCCGAAATCAGCGATGCAGAGCTTTTGGAGAAGCTGCGGGAAAGGCTCGAGTGGGCTAAACAAAACCGCTAAAGAGGAGACATGTGTTGGAAGCGTACTTTGCCTTTGCCAAGAAGGTTGTTGAAGCTTTCGATGGAGCGGGTTTGGATTACGCTCTCACTGGTGCTTTGGCTACGAGTTTTTATGGCACCCCAAGAACAACAAGCGACATCGACGTTATGGTCGCAGTTGCCAGTGAAGCCGACCTAAAAACTAAACTAACAGCCGCATTGCAAAGGGCTGGCTTAGCGGTTAATGAACACAAAATTGACACAGCCCTCAGCTCAGGCTTTAAAATCGCCACATTCAAGGACACAACATCACCATACTGCATAGACGTCGTTTTTTCAGGCGAAAAACTAGAAAAAAGAGCAGGCAAAATTGCAGGTTTGGGTACTTTTTTCCAATCGCCCGAAGGCGTAACCACAAACGAATGCAACCTGATTATGCCCTGCTTAACCTCCAAGCCATCCTGCCGCAGTATGTAGGTGTTTGATGCCCGAAAAACCAAAAGCTCAAGCATACTGATGAGCCAAA
>JAMDCS010000089.1 GCA_023488835.1 Candidatus Bathyarchaeota archaeon | reverse complement strand
GCACTTTTGATAAAGCGGAAGCGTTTCCTGATGTTTCTTGGCTGTTTTTCACTGTCTTAGCCTCAACTATATTCACTTTTTAGCTTAATTAACACATAAGGCGAATGCGTGGGTTATTTCAAGATTTGGCGTTGCACGCGCGTTTGCTGGTCATTGCTAGCGCTGAAAAGTCAACGAAAACTCTAAAAAGAAAAAGCAAGCATAATAGTAGACAAAAGAGGGTTACTTAGAATGATAAAGCGAGCGTTCTAAGCGAAAAACCAACTAAAGCTTTTACTTTGTCTCTGATAGCGGGAATTTTGATAATTTGCAATGCAGTTCTTCTTGGAGTTGTAGCGAAGTGGTTTATTGGAATCATGCCTACGCTTCCGGGATCAACCGGAAATGACCCAGCGTTATTACTTGGACTTGCAACTGTTGGCTTGATATTTGGGATTCTAATATTACTTGGCGCCCCAATGCTGCATCTTAAACTGCAAACAAGAAAGCATGGGGCATAACAATAATCGTGTTCTCGATACCCAGCGTAATTATAGGCGGAGGATTCATTATAGGCTTCATACTGGGCATAATAGGTGGAAAATTAGCGGTTTCAGAGAAACCGAAAATGCCCGAATCCAGCCAGCAATAACCACAGACTACCTGAAAAATGATGGCGGGCGGGGAGGGATTTGAACCCTCGACCCCCAACTTAGGAGGCTGGTGCTCTATCCGTACTGAGCTTCGAGGAAGAACCGAAAGGCTCTCTTACTCGCCCAAATTTCCCGTCCAGCAACTCACTAAGGCGGTCGGCTGTTATAACCCTAACGTTTGAACTCCTGCGTAATCCAAAATTTTTACTAAACTCCAGAGCTACCGTTTCCTTTTTTCTTAAAAAATTAGCGCGGGTTCGTTAGTGGTTTATTTTGGGCAGTGCTCGAAACCTACTGCCGCCGCTTGTTTTAGGAGCCGAGCTAATTCAGGTTTTAACTTGTCAAAGTTGCCTATCGATATGTGCTTGACGTTTTGGTTTGTTTCCGCTACCCCGCGGGTTTTCAGCAGATTTGAATCAAGGCTTGCTCCCATAGCGAACTCGAGGTCAACGTGGTCTTGGTAGTGGCTTATCCAAACAAAGTCTTTGTCGTTTAGTTTGTAGGTGATTTTGCCTTTCTTTGTCAATTCAACGGTTTCTGGAACGGCGTTTTTGATTAGTGCACGGAGGTTTTGAATAGTATCCTTTTGGGCTGGTTCAAGTTTGCCTAAAATTTCATCAATTGTTAGTTGTTTTTCTTGGGCTTTTGGCATACTAGAAATTTAGTTTTGGATGCTCTTATGGCTTATGGAAAAACAAATTTGCCGTTCTCGGCTGCCGTTTGCTCTATTGGAACTCTGCAGCTCGTGTAGTCTATACCCCTTATTTGGAGGCGGATTAGTGCTGTGTTGGGGAAGACTATCTCTCTTAAATGTGACCTCTCCAAAGATGCCTTCTGAAGGCAGTTCAGAAAAATTATAAATAGTGAGAAAGCAAAAATGTAGAGCCAAGTCAAAAAATAAAATTGACGAAAATTATGGAGAAAAAGCAAGTGACAAAAAATAAAACCATTATTGCTATTATATTGACTTTGATGCTAATTTTGCCTTCGGTTGCATTATTGACAGAAGTGTCAGCCGTTGACGTACAAACTAGACTTTTCATAAGCGCAGTTCCAAGCCCCATTGGCGTTGGACAATCAATGAATATACAATGGTGGCTTACAATACCGCATCCTGTCGCTGGAAACACTTGGAATAACGTTAAAGTAATAATAGAAAAGCCTGATGGACAAATCCAGACCTTTGATAACTTAAAATCTGACATAAACGGAGGAGCATACGTTTCCTTTACACCTAACGCTGTCGGTACATACAAAATACACGCTAGCTTTCCTGGGCAATGGGTAAACACCACTGGAGCAAGCGGTTACACTCGATGGTACATACCTCTTGAATCTAAAGTACTAGAAGTCACCGTTCAAGAACAACCGATTTCTGTAACACCAGAATTGCCCTTCCCATCTGAATACTGGACCAGACCAATAAACTCTGAAAACAGAGAATGGTACCTAATCGCGGGAAATTGGCTAATGGGCAAAGGCGATAAGGACGCAGTTGCCTTTGAAGGCAGCGGCAACGCAAACCCCTACTCTACAGCGCCAAACACTGGACACGTAATGTGGACAAAGCAGCTGCTGTCTGGTGGAATAGCCGGCGGAGGAATCGGTTATGGTGAAGCATACTATGGCGGACTAAACTACGAACCAATGTTTAGACCACCAATAATTATGAACGGCATACTTTACTACGAAACACCTGAACCACCAAGATATGGCATAACAGCCGTGAACGTGCGCACTGGCGAAACACTATGGTACAAGAACTTCTCTTACGGATCAGGCTTTAACAACTTACGATTGGGTCAAGTGCTAGATTATGATTCAATGAACCAACATGGAAGCTTTACATACCTTTGGTTTACTGTGGGCACCACATGGCACATGCATGACGCGTTCACAGGAAACTACATTCTCAGCGTTAGCGGTGTACCAAACGGTTACATTCAAATGGGACCCAAAGGTGAGATCCTGATTTACAGTGTCAACAATGCTCAGGGAACCGTGCAACTATGGAATTCATCTGTACTGCCGGGATTATACCAAAGTTCAAACCCATCGCAGAACCCATATAACGAGTGGCGACCAGAACAATCACAAGGAATGACGATTAATGGCTCGACTGGATTTCAATGGAACGTAACAGTGCCCACTGTGCCGGGCGCAGGAAATAGCATCCAATGGCTCGATGAAAAATTAGGAATATTCGTCACTACTGCAACT
>JAMDCS010000110.1 GCA_023488835.1 Candidatus Bathyarchaeota archaeon | reverse complement strand
GGTTTTGTGCCCATAGTTTCCGACCTCAGCATCATATATGCAAAGTCAAAGAACAAGACGACTGTTTACACCCATCACTTTGATGGAAATGTCCAAGACGCCAAAGCCATGAACAACCTCGCCCAAACTTACAATAAAACCATCGCCCGCACAAGTTTTCATTTCGCAGACACCATCGTTGCAACATCCAAAAGCTATGCAGAAACATCCCCAGCCCTAAAGCCGCATCTCAATAAAGTCCAGGTTATCCCCTGTTTTGTTGACTGCAACCGCTTCAAGCCACAAACCCCTTTGCAGGTAGCGAAGTTAAGGAAACAGCTTGGGCTTGACGGCAAAAAAACTGTGCTTTTTGTGGGCAGAATCGTTCCCTACAAAGGCTTAGAATACCTCATTAAAGCCGTAGAGCACGCAAAAAACGAGTTGGGCGAAGAATTAAACCTGTTGCTGGTAGGCGGCGAAGAAGGAAAAAACATAACTGACAAATCAGAATACAACCAACAAATCCTGCAACAGACAAAAAAAAGCAGTATGTACAAAAACATCCATTTCTTAGGCAGAATCGAAAACAACCAACTGTCAACATACTACAGCCTGGCGGATGTTGTTGCTCTTCCCTCTGTGATGCGCGGCGAAGCCTTCGGCACCGTCCTCCTCGAAGCCCTAGCATGCGGAACACCTGTAGTTGCCTCAAGCATACCCGGAGTGAAAGATGCCCTAAAAGGCAACGGGTCAGTAGGCAGCTATGTTCCCCCAAAAGATAGCTTAGCTTTATCCAAGGCATTAGTTGAGGTTACCCAACAAAAAAGGAACGTAACTGAAATCTGCAGGCAATTTGCGTTTAACAACTACCGAATAGAAAGAATTGTGAACGATTATATTGAACTTTATTCGTCGCTAAAATCCTAATATGCCGGTGGTCCTTACTGAAGATTTTTCAAGTTGTGCCTTACTATCCCCCTCATGTAGGGGGCATGGAATTTTATGTACAACGCTTATCCGAAGAATTAACCGCCCGCGGCCACGAAATTACAGTATTCACCTCGTCAAACACAGCCAAACAATCTGTTGCAAAAGTTAACGGAGTCAGGGTATTTTCATTAAAACAAATGTCTAAAATCTACAACGTGCCCATTGTTCCTTCACTTTTCTGGAGGCTGCTACATGAAGAAAAACCAGATGTAATCCACGCACACCAGTATCCAGTCTTTTTCTCTGATGTTGCAGCCGCTACTTCTTGGCTAAGAAATATCCCACTATTACTACATGTTCACGTTGTATCTGAAGCAAAATCCGCTCTATCAGGGTTCATCTCAGACAGGTATTATTCAACCCTTGGACGACACACGCTCCAAACCGCAGACACAGTGGTTGTCCCAAGCTTAGCCTACAAAACCAAGCTACAAAAAATGCACCTTAACCGAGAAAAGATACAAGTCATCCCCTACGGAATCGACACAAGAAAATTCCAAAACAATGCGAAAAGCGAAGCCTTCAAAACCCGATACAATTGCCAGGGGTCAAAAGTAATCCTGTCTGTTGGGCGGTTAAACTACCAGAAAGGCTTCCAATACCTCATTAAAGCTATGCCATCGGTGTTGCATCAGATCCCAAACGTGAAGCTTATAATAGTCGGTGAAGGAGAACAACTTTCTTACCTTCGTCAACTCTCCAAATCCCTGGGGGTTAGTCAATCAGTGATTTTCACTGGCGCCATCAGCCAAGCAGAGATTCCTAATGCATATTCAGCTGCTGACGTGTTTGTTTTGCCATCGCTCTTTGAATCCTTCGGCATATCTTTGATTGAGGCACAAGCCGCAGGGAAACCAGTTATTGGCACCCGAACTGGGGGAGTACCCGAAGCTTTAGTTGACGGCGAGACAGGCTTATTGATTGACCCGGGTAATTTCGAACAGCTTGAAGTGGCAATCGTGCAAGCCCTTTCAGACAAAGACTTAGCATGGAAAATGGGTCAAAGAGGCATAAAATTTGTCGAGACACGATTTAGTATTCACGCTGTAGTGAATTCTATTACAAAGAACTACGAAAAATTGGTCTATAGCAGCAATTAAGTAGCAAAAGGGGTCAAAAATAATCAATAGGAAAACTGTAAACCGCTATTATGGAGGAATTCTCTGAAAGTATTATTTGTGACTTCGTTCTTGGGCAAAAACTACGGGGGCGCAGAAATCAGCACCCGTTTACTCCTAGACAGCCTAACCGCTAATGGGTGCGAGGTTCAAGCCCTTACAACACGCAAAATTGTGTCAGATAAGCAGCTTGTACCGATTAATTTTCCAATTGAAATCCCAAAAAAACTGATGACACTTGGAAACTCTCAAATTGATTATTTTCTTGCCCGCAAGATTAAGAAACGAATAGAAGTCATACGCCCTGATGTAATTCATGTACAGGATACCTACATTCTGCCCGCAACTGTTTTGGCAAATAAAAATCTCAAAGTTCCCATTGTCGCTACAATCCGAAACAGTGTCTTAGATAAAACTTGGGACTTAATGTTTCCCTTCCCAATATCAACATTTCTTAAAAGACGGAATAATATAATTGTTAAAGCGTTAGGGAAGGTAAATTACGTAATCGCTATTAGTCGATACATTGAAAAAGAGCTTATCCAACGTGGTATCGATAATGAAAAAATCCTTCAAATCTACAATCTGCCGCCTACCTTCAAAGCTTCAGAGAAGACCCAGTCGCCGAAGGAACCTACTGATGTTGTTCACCTCTTTGCGCCCGGTTTTTTGATTAGTTTCAAGGGTTTTACTGTGCTTCTAAAGGCAATGAAGGTTGTCACCCGCAGTCATGCAAACGTTCATTTGACAATTGCAGGCGATGGACCAGATAGGGGACTACTTGAAAAAATGACCAAAAGGTTAAAGCTTAAACCCTATGTGGAATTTACCGGCC
>JAMDCS010000017.1 GCA_023488835.1 Candidatus Bathyarchaeota archaeon | reverse complement strand
AGCTTGCAGACGCCAAAGCAGTTGAGGACCATGTGGTTGCTAAGCCTAAGAAGAACCCGTCTGAAATCCAGATGGAAGACAAAATCAAAACCGCACTGACAGTTAACAAAACCAGCTTGGGCTTCGATGGGCGAATCAAGAGTTGCTCAATGGATTACATGGATTTGATGGGGAACAGCTTTTTTGTGAACAGTGAGGGCACAAGCATTGAGCAGGATAAGCTGTATGTTTGGGCAAGGATAACTGCTTCAGCCCTAAACGAGGGAGTATTCACTTTCAGCAGAGAAGAAATCGGCTCAACAGCAGGCTACGAACTGTTCGATGAGCAAACGCCAGAGGCTATAGGTGAAAAGGTCGCGAAACGCGCCATTGAACAGTTAAACGCCAAATCCCCCCGAGGAGGAAAATTCCCTGTTGTTCTGGGACCTAACGTTGTGGGCGTGTTTGTGCATGAGGCGTTCGGTCATTTAGCTGAGGCGGATTTGGCGCTTTCAGGCGGCGTGTTAGCCAACAACTGCGGAAAAAAAATCGGTTCAGATTTGGTCACGTTCTACGATGATGGCGCCATTGAGGGTGCGTTTGGCGCATTCAAGTACGACGATGAAGGCGTCCCATCCCAGAAAACGCTGCTAATTAAAGACGGCGTAGTGACGGGTTTGATGCATAACCGCGATACCGCACAGAAATTCAACACCCAACCCACAGGGAACGCGCGGGCTGAAGACTTTCGCGTGGAGCCAATCATTCGGATGCGTTGCACTTACATGGCGCCAAGAGACCGATCTTTCGAAGAACTGGTTGAGGATGTTAAGTCAGGTTACTTTTTTAAGAGTTTTAGGGGTGGGCAAGCTAACCTTGACGGCACCTTCCAAGTTGGAATACAGGAAGGCTACGAAATAGTGAAGGGTGAAATCGGCGCACCCGTACGCAACGCATCAATAAGCGGAAACACCCTTGAGACATTGCACCATGTCAGTGGGGTAGGTAAAGATTTCCTGTTGGATCCGGGTCGATGCGGCAAGGGCCAGATAGCTTTTATTAGTGATGGTGGACCGCACATTAAAATCAGTGAGGTGGTTGTCGGTGGCAGTGCTTGAAAAAAACACAATGATGAGTTTAGCTGAGAATGCTGTTAAGGCAGCTCTCAATAAAGGTGCCCAAGACGCGGAAGCCTACGTTTACGAGGGGCAAGCCTCAAACATAGGCATCGAACTGGGGCAAATCAGCAAAACCAACCGAATAATTGACCGCGGCTTAGGCATTAGAGTCGCTGCTAACAAGGCGATTGGGTTTGCCTACACAAACATCACAGATGACGCAAAAGCTGTCGAGAGCGCTGTTACTAGTGCATTGAGTGCGGCAAAGGCAAGCAAACCTGACCCCGACTGGAACGGGCTCCCACAAAAGAAACCTTACGCCATAACCGAGAAGACCTTTGACAAAAAAATAGTTGCCCTAACCTCAGAAGACCTAGTTAACGTTGCGTCCACCATGCTGGATGCGGCTGGACAAGTAGACAAACGTGTTTTCCCCATTGAAGGCGGCGTAGGCAGCGGCTACATTTCTAACGCCATCGCCAACTCAAACGGCATAACAGGCTTCGACAAGGGAACGGTGATAGAGTGCAGTTTGGCAACGTTAGCTAAGGAAGGCAACTCAGTTACGCCCGTCTGCTTCGAGTTTAACGCTGCAAGAAACTATGCCCTTGACCCTGCATGGGTTGGAAAAGAAGCAGCGAAAATGGCGGTTTCAGCCCTAAAAACCAAGTCAGTTGAAACCAAATCCGGAAAAGTAATCCTCACACAATTTGCATTACAAGACCTTTTAGCATACACCCTGATCAACGCCATCAAAGCTGATAGCGTTCAAAGAGCCCAATCGCCGTTTAAAGGAAAAATTGGGGAAAAAGTTGCCTCAGAGAACCTCTCGATTTATGATGATGGCTTGTTTGCGGGGGGACTGCGCACAGGGGCTTTTGACGGAGAAGGTGTGCCGCATCAGAAAACGACAGTCGTAGAGAAAGGCATCTTGCGCAATTTCCTGTACGATAACTATTCAGCGAAGAAGGATGGCAAAGAAAGCACCGGAAACGCTTCGAGGGCTGGATACCTGTCAACGCCCGGCATCGACACCACAAACTTCCACATAATGCCCGGAAACAAAACCTCAGACGAAATGCTAAGCGAAATCGACGACGGCTTAATCGTCTACTACCTGCAAGGCGCCCACAGCAGTAACCCCGTCAGCGGCGAATTCTCAGTCGTTGCAACCCCAGCTTGGAAAATCAAAAACGGAGAAATCACCCATTGTTCTCGGGGCGTGATGCTGGCAGGCAACATCTTTGAGTTGGTAAAAAACATCAGTGTTGTCGGCGGTAATGAGCGGCAGATGGGGCAGTTGATTTCGCCTTGGATACAAGTGGAAAATGTCAGAGTGATTGGGCAATAGCCATCTCTGTTTATTTAAGCCCAGAAGCTCTTTGAGTACTCGCCTAAGACGCCCTCGTATATGAGCTTGGTTTGCTGGGCGATTTTTTCCCAATCGTACTTTTCTTGGACGCGCTTGTACGCGTTGTCTCTAAGCTGCTTGGCGTAGGTGCCGTCGAGCAAGACCTTTGTTATGCCCCAAGCTAGTGAATCAGGGTTGTTGGGGTAAACCTTAACGCCTGTCACGTCATGCTCGATGATTTCTGATAAGCCACCAGTGTCGGATGCAACCACGGGGCTCTGGGCTGCCATAGCTTCCAAAGCAACTATGCCGAAGGGTTCAAAAAGCGAGGGCACAACAGACACATCCGCGCACCTCTGCAGTTTAAGCAAAGTTGCCTCATCCATGAAGCCTTCAAAGAGCACTTTATGCTCCAAACCCATGCTGCGCACGATGTTTAAGAGCTGCTCTTTCATGTAGCCGCTGCCGACGATTATGAATTTAGCGTTAACTTTGCTGTAGCGACTACATGATATCCCATGTCAAGT
>JAMDCS010000021.1 GCA_023488835.1 Candidatus Bathyarchaeota archaeon | reverse complement strand
GGCAACCCTTGAGGTTGCTCGCTTTCAACTTTCTACTGTTAATTTAGTTTTAAGACATGAGCCTTAGATAGAAAAATCTTTATGGTGAATTCAACTATAACAGTATTATAACCTAAACCGAGGGGCTTTATTTTAAGGATGAGTAACGATAATAAACCTGCTCAGGACCGTTGGCAAAGTGTGGATATGCCAAAACAAGATGCCACGAAAAGAGTCTGTAATTTTGACGAAGTAGCTTTAGGATATAATGAGGAGTTAGCCCAAAGGGAAGCATCAAGATGTCTATTATGTTCTAATCCTCAGTGTTCAATAGGTTGCCCTGTTGGTATCAATGTTCCCGGATTTATTAGGCTAATTAAAGAAAAAAAGTATAATCAAGCCTTAAAAAAAATTAAAGAAAAGAGCAGTTTTCCAGTAATAAGTTGTCGTATTTGTCCACAAGAAGAACAATGCCAAAAGTCATGCATGATAGCAAAAAAAGGCGAAGCCGTCCAGATTGGTAGACTTGAACGCTTTGTGGCTGATTTAGAAAAAGATGAACTGAGAGATACTTGTTCCATTAGAACTGCGCTGTCTACGGGAAAAAAAGTTGCCATAATAGGATCTGGACCCTCTGGACTTACGGTTGCTGCAAATTTGGCAAGGTTTGGTCATGAAGTGGTTATTTTTGAGGCGTTACCTGTTGAGGGAGGTGTGCTTGCGTATGGTATACCAGAGTTTAGGCTACCTAAATGTATCGTTAAGAAAGAAGTCGAGCGAATTCGAAATTTAGGTGTTAAAATTCTTACTAATATTCAGGTCGCCAAAATTTCAGCTGTTGATTCGCTAATAAAAGAGGGATTTGATGCAGTTTTTATTGGTGCAGGGGCAGGAATACCTCAATCTCTTGGGATTCATGGGGAAAACTTGCGCGGTATTTATCCGGCTAATGATTTTCTTATGCACGTAAATCTTGATCTTTTTTATAATTGCCAAGAATTTGAAAAAACAGTATGTGTAGGGAAAAAAGCAGTAATTATAGGCGGAGGCAATGTGGCCATTGATGCTGCAAGGACAGCACTAAGGTTAGGCGCTGAGAAGGTTACTATTTTTTATCGTAGGTCACGTGAGGAGTTGCCTGCAAGAAAAGAAGAAATCGAAAACGCGAGGGAAGAGGGTATTGAATTCAAGTTTTTGTGTTTACCCAAACGTTTCATAGGTGATGAAGAGGGGCACGTTAGGTACATAGAATTTGTCCAGATGAAGTTGGGTGAACCTGATAGTACAGGTCGACGGAAGCCCGTTCCTATTTCAGGGTCAGAAAGCATTGTTGAGGTTGATTTTGTGGCAATTGCGATTGGACGAAGGGCAAATTCCATAGTCCAAGGATTTACCAAGGGTATAGGGGTAAAAAACGAGGGGATAATTGTAACGGAAGATGAAACCACCCAAACTAGTCATGAGGGGATATACGCAGGTGGTGATATAGCTACAGGCGAAGCTACGGTTATTAGCGCTATGGGTTCAGGGAGAAAAGCCGCAAGGTATATTGATGAATATCTTATGAAGGCGTGTCGTTATCCTCAGATTATAGTAAAAAAATAACTACGATGGTTACTGGTTTTATTTGCCGTGTTTTTCTTTGTTATGTTGTAGTAGTCTTCTTTTGAGCCGAGTTTGGCTCCGCAACCTGGGCAAGTTGTGTTGTGGGCTTTTACTAAAGTAGTTGATTAGTTGGTTGTAGATGTTGAATTTATGCGAGGCATCCGGGGCATTTTGTGGGTTGCTGCTGTGTTTTTTGTTCCATTTTTTGTATTCACCTCTGACACTTATTTCCATCACTTTTAAGCGGCTTTTATTGATGCGTGATTACCAAAAGCAACCACAAATAACACTCCGAATCCGCTTTTATATAAGGGAGGGGGAGGTACCCTTTGAAGGTAGGTAGTAGGTGGTCTATGTCCCATCAGGGTCTTTTTATGGGGGATAGGGAGGTAGAGGCAGAGCAACAGACGCAGCCGCTATGTGGGTTTTTAGAAAAACTCATTGCAGTGCCACATACACATGCACAAGCCGCCAACATAGAACAACATAAACGATGGGGAGAAAATGGGCTCCGCCACACGGAAGCAGGCGCTGAAAAACAACCTGAACGCCAAACAGAGCTCGCAAACCTAGTCTATATGTGGCAGGATTAAAAACCCTCCCATTTCAAAGAGAAAAAAGAGTTCGATCAAAACTAAACGGCTTGTACAATGCTAATTACAACTAACCTACAATAGCTGCTAAGCCTGAACAAAAAAAGCAACGATTAAACCTAATTACAACCCACTAGCAATCAGCTTCAAACGCAGACACAAAAACAGGCGCTGCAGCTAAAGCCCAATAGATTGATGATGAGTATATGACGCAACCCATCATCTTACAATTTAAAAGAAAAAAGCCGTTAACCCACTAAGCTCTACCATAAGCTACTTTGTTTTTCGAACCTTAGCCTTTACTCTACCTTTAGGTTTAGGCTTAGCCATCGCAATAGCTTTCCTTAGAGCAATAGGTGTGGTAACAGTGAAAAATGACCTAAAGTCAGGGTCTAACTGCTCAATCACCATGGTTGATAGGTATCGTACACCACGAAGCTTCTCTACCACAGACACCATATCACTCTGGCTTTCCGTTGACACCGCTTTAGCTGTCTCTAACGCCATCTTTGTATTGTAAACTGCATGTAAAGGCTCACATTCTTGGTTAGTCCACCTTGGAACAACAGCCGCTTTGCCAATACACAAATCATAGAGCAAAGAAATCAACTCCGGAGACACAAACGGGCTCCCAGACGGCAAAATAAGTGAATACTCGCCTTGTGCAGCTTCTAACCCAGTTATAACTTCAGCCAATATACTGTCTGATTCGTTTTTGTTGACTACGAATTCTGCATAGGGCACAAGTTTAGAGTAGGCATCTGCGACTTCTTGTGAGTCAGTAACAACTATAACCTGCTCAGCGA
>JAMDCS010000010.1:5826-15623 GCA_023488835.1 Candidatus Bathyarchaeota archaeon | reverse complement strand
TAACAGAATCAGTGACAAGAAACGGCAGGGTGGGGATTTTTGCTCTTGCCGCGCGCAACAAAAGAATTGGGGTTCGGCTTGAATCAATAATGTTCTCACATGACGGGATAACGTTGTTGCCTAAAAAATCACCGAAATCTTCGACGAACACGGCAAACCCGTCGTTATAAAAGCGCCCTACACAAGTTTTTCACGTTACGTTGAAAAGGCTGCTTGCGAAACCAGTTTCCGAGAAGTCGCCAAACGCTTCTTCAAAAAATCCGACGTTCTCGCCATCCAAAAGTTTACTCCCACAGCTTTCGATTGGAGAGTCGGCGTACTAAACAACGATGTCTTGTACGTCTGCAAGTACATGATTCCAAAAGGGAAGTGGAAGCATGGCGCCAAACTCCGAGGTAAACCCACGGTGATTTGGGGCAGAACCGTGAGTTCCCAGAAACGGGACATGCCACCGCGGCTCAGGGAAGTCGCGTTGAAAGCATGCAGCGTTGTGGGCAAGGGACTCTATGGTGTGGACATAAAAGAAGTCGACGGCGACTACGTGGTCGTAGAAGTCAACGATAACCCAAGCATCTACGCGGGCTACGAAGACTCCAGCGACAAAGACATCTACCAACGAATCATCGCCTACCTATCAGAATAGCGCCGCCGTTTTCGACACCTATTTATTTTATGCTTCTTAAACAGGTGAGTGTAGGAGACAGTTTGTATGCATAAAGAAGCACACAAGATAGCCGTGAAAGATTACCAGTTTACAGAGAAAATGTCTGTGGATGAGCTTGTTAACCAGATGGATGCTGCATGGGGTTTCACCGCAGGCAAGCTTGCTGTGGGCGTCAGCATCATGGAATCCATGATTAACTCCAAGGGCTGTGTCAAGTTCCTTTCTTTCCCCGCCGACATATGTGCCACAGGCACGCGAGGCGTAATCCGTGAACTGGTTAAACGCAAACTCGTCGACGTCCTAATCACAACATGCGGCACACTCGACCATGATGTCGCTCGCTGCTGGAAAGACTACTACAAAGGCAGCTTCATAATGAACGACAGCAAACTCCACCAAGAAGGCTTAAACCGCCTGGGCAACGTGTTGGTTCCAAACGACAGCTACGGCATAATCATCGAAAAGAAAATCCTTCCAATGCTCGAAGCCCTCTACAAAGAAGGCAAAAAAGAACTTTCAACAACCGAACTCTGCCGCGAAATCGGACTACGCTGCTGCAACGAAACCTCCATTCTGTATTGGGCAGCAAAAAACAACATCCCTGTCTTTGTCCCAGGCATAACCGACGGCTCAGTAGGCTACCAACTATGGTTCTTCAGCCAAGACCACAAAGACTTCAGAATTAACCTGCTTAAAGACGAAGGAGACCTCAACAACATCGTCTTCGACGCCAAAAAATCAGGCGCCCTAATCGTCGGCGGAGGCATCAGCAAGCACCACACGATTTGGTGGAACCAATTCAAAGACGGCTTAGACTACGTCATATACATTACCACTGCAGACGAATGGGATGGCAGCCTCAGTGGCGCAAGACCACGCGAAGCGGTTTCATGGGGAAAAATCAATGAAAAAGCCAAACGCATAATGGTTGAAGGCGACGCAACAGTAATAATGCCAATAATGACCAGTGCGCTCTTAACTAGGTTAAACAAGAAGAAAAAGTAAAAAGTTGGGCGTTTATTGTACGCCTTTGAATAGCCAGCTCATGTCTGGCCCTTTGCGTTTTTCTGTTACTCGCTCAGAGAGTGCGTGGGCGATGAGTGGCAATGCGATGGTTGCGTCACAATAGCAGACCGCTCTTTTGCCTGAGTCACTGTTGATTTTGCCCCAGCTAATCGCCTCCTCCAATGTGCAGCCAGATAAGCCGCCCCATTGTGGCGAGTCGGTGGTGATTTGTATGGCGTATTTGTGGGGGTAGTAGTATTCTTGTAGGCTTTTGCGTAAGCCGCCTTTTCTGCCTTTTACGCCTTGGTCGCAGGTCATTGGTGAAACGGATATGGCGATGAGCTGCGTTAGGTCTTTGGGAACTCCGCCGCCGATGTAGACTACGCCGACTTCCTTGGTTTTTGTACCGATGCTAACGAACTGGTCAAATTCTTTTACTGAGTCGATGTGGACGGTGTGTCCTTGGTTTTTTGCTAAGAGGAAGGTTTCGCCGTAGGCGCTGTCAACCATGGCTGGGCTGAAGATTGGGACGCCGTTGGCTGCCGCAACTGCAGAGATGGCAGGTATCTCTTTCTTGCCCAGATATTTGCCGAGCAAGTAGAGGAATTCTGCTGAAGTGTAATTATAATCGGTTTTGCAGGTCATGACAAAGTCAGTGACTAAATCTTCCATTTTGCGGTAATCCGTTTCTTTGCCGTAAACATCATAGTACCTGTTCACATCATCCTTGAGGAGAGTCGCGTCGTCAACCATATGGCTTCCCTGCCAGTAACCCAAGCCCATAGCGTCAACGATGTCTTCTGAAACGTTTGCGCCGGTGGAAACCAGCACATCTATGAAACGGTTTTCCATAAGCCAATTAATAATTGTCCATTGCCCCGCGGTGCTCATGGAGCCTGCGAAGCCCATGGCGATTACGGTGTCTTTTTCTTTAATCATGTTTTCCCAGACGTCAACGGCTTCGCCGAGTTTGCGTCCTTGATAGGCGGTTTTGCCCATTTCGCTTAGGAGTTGTGAGATTGGTTTTTGTTTTGTAACTTTGATTGGTTCAAGTTTCTTCTTGAAATATGAATCATTACCCATTAGTGTGCACCTCGTTTTAGATTATTAGGCTTGTATATGAAATTTGTTATTGCAAGAACGCCTAACAAGGATGGGATGGTTAGTTATTAGCACTTAATTTTTAGCCATACCCGTCTTTTAACAAAAATAAACGAGGTAAAACTTGTGATAAACACTGAAACCAGTACGATTAAGTTAGCCACAGTAATGTATGAAGGATCTCGATTCATAGCCAGAGCGATTGCGGCAAAGAGATAGAACGAGATTGCGCCAGTTACCAGTTGCAATGCAGAGAGGAATTTTCCACCCTGACCAGCTTTCACTTTTAACCAATTCAAGGATGAGTCAATTCTTCCATGAACATCTGGAAGGTCATCTAAAACCAGCGCCGAGCCGCCCAGCAAGAAAACCCTCCCAACATTGACTGCAACGCTCGTGTTGTTTATGAAAAATATGCTAAACAAAGACACAGGCGTGAAGACTATAACGTAAACTGCAGAAAAGAATAAAACTAGAAAACCATAAAAGTAATGGTGAAAGAACAACCTGCCAGTGTGTAGGGAGCGTCCGAGTCTAGCGCTTGGGAAAATGTTAATCACTGCGGCGGCGATTAGCACCCAAAAAACGGTGGCGCTGACAAGGTAGGGTGCAAACGGTTGCCAATTCTGGTAGCGCCAGTAGAAGCCTGCCAAGATTCCTGCGGCGCAACCAATCGATACAAGTGCGTTGAAGATTAAGGAAACGCTGAATGTTTTTTTGCATATAACCCAACAGTGTGCAGCTTTTGACCTTGCCATGGAACTCTTCCCTTTTTCAATTGGAAAATTATAATTCAATAAAGGGAAGTGGTTTTTGAACGTTACGGCAAACATGCGCCAAACCCCACGTTTTCCCAGCTTGTTTAACCGCTGAACTCCGAAAATAGCAGTCACCATCCCCCTCAAAATGCCCTGCTTTATATAAGGGGGCTATAGTTTTCTCCGAGCAGCTAGTCTGGGGCTTGTTTTTGGTTTTGATAGTTGTGGTCTGTTGTTAAATTGTATTTCCAACATTGTCTACATTTTTTCTGGCGCAACCACACCAATCAAGTTAAGCGCGTTATGCATTACGGTTTTTATTGCTTGCGTCAGGGCTATTCGTGCATCGCTGAGCTCCTGCGAATCAGCCTTAATCACGGGATAAGCATTATAGAATGTGTTGAATTTGTCGGCTAACGCATTTGTGTAGTCGGCTATCATGTTGGGTTTATGGTATTCTGTGGCTTCGATGAACATGTCTGGGAAACCTGCAAGGTTCAAGATGAGTTCGCGTTCGAGCTTCTCGGTTAGCAGTTCAAAGGCTGGTTTTTCTGGTTCTCTTGCGGCTTTGCGCAGTATGCTGCAGGCTCTTGCATGGGTATATTGTACGTAGGGTGCACTGTTGGTTTCGAAGTTGAGCACGCGCTCCCAGGTGAACACCACTGGTTTGGAAGGATCAACATCTACAAGCGCATAACGAACTGCGCCTAAACCAACGAAGTCAGCGATTTTGCGTTTCTCCTCCTCCGAAAGCATTGGCGAACGCTTCGAAACCTCTTCGTAAGCCCGTTGAACTGCTTCGCTTAAAACATCGTCGAAGGTGATGTAGTGTCCTCTTCTACTGCTCATCTTGTAACCCGGCAACGTAACCAAGTTATAGGCGAAATGCACCAAATTCTCAGCATATTCACTGTAACCCATAGCATAGAGGGCAATTTTTAGCTGCAACTGCGCCAGCGACTGCTCCATGCCGATTACGTTGATGATTTTTTGCGCATGCTTAAACTTCCACAGCGTATAGGCAATGTCGCGAGTGGTGTAAAGTGTTGTGCCGTCTGCTCGCCCAAGTGTCAACGGCGGAACCTCGTTATTTTGGCTTAAACCCAACTTCGCCTTCAAGCCAAGAACCTGGACAACTTTTTCTGCGTCAAACTCCAACACGCCCTTTTCGCTAAACACGAAGGGTGAAGATTTCAGTTTTTGCAAAACCCCACTGACCTGCGTGCTCCAAACAAAATCGCTCTCCCAATCCCACGAGTCATAAGTGACTCCAACTCGCTTCATTGTTTCCCTAAAACCTTCAAGGCACAAATCGCTGACTTCGCGGATGAGCTGTTTTGCGTTGGGTTCGCCGTCTTCGTAAGCGCGGTTTAAACGGCTGATTTCTTCTTCAGGGTTTTCGTCTTCGCCGATTTTCATCATCAACGCTTCAAAGAGCACAGGATACTTTTCTTTGAGTTCAGCGGCAATGGACATCCATTCGTCGATTTCCTTGTTTGCCTTCACCAAGTCATCAGCGGAATGGACTACGATGGCGAGTTCGCGTGCTTTCTTTTGGCGGTTAATCTCGACTAGGCAGCTGGTTACCGTGTAGATTTTGCCCACGAAAAGATCGGCTTTCTCAGTGGGTTTTGGTCTGCCCAACTTAGCGTAGCCATAAGCCACAACAGATGATTGTCTTCCAACATCGTCAATGTAGTAGTGGCGAGAAACTTCATGTCCTCTGCACTGGAGAATTCGCGCTAAAGCATCGCCCAACATTGGGTTTCTGGCTTGACCAATATGAATGGGATGCAGCGGGTTAACGCTGGTGTGCTCAACGATTATTTTTTTAGGCTTATCGACTTTAACAAAACCGTAATCAGAACCCAGTTTTTTAATTGAGTCCAAAGTTAATGCGGAGAATTTAGCGAAGTTAACATGGAAGTTTATGTATCCTGCACCTGCAGGCGCAACCTTCTCGATGAGGTTAAAGCCTGATTTGTCTATGGCGCCAACAAGGTGCTCGGCCAATGCGAGTGGTTTCTGGTTGAGTTTTTTCGCCAATTCAAAGCATAAAGAGGAAGCTAATTGTCCGTATTCGATGTTTGGTGTTTTGTTTAGCGTGATGGTCGGCATTTTGATTTCGGGCAGGGTCCTATTTAGGGCGTTTGCTAGTGCGGTTTGGCATTCTTGGCGGAATTGGTCGAATGGGTTCTGTGAAATCATGAACTTTTTACTCCAATTTCTTGTGTGTATGCTAACTTTGGTTGGGTTATGTTTTTAATGTGTAGGCGTATTTATCTGTGTACTGGATGCAGTTTGCGATGAAAACAAAAATAGTCTATTCAGAAAAATGTTTAGGCTATGGCACATGGCACGTTGAAGGACCTCAAAGGGTAAAGGTTGCTCATGATGTTTTGCAAGCTAGGGGTTACGAGTTTGTGGAGCCCACGCCAGCAGACGATTGGGAGCTCTTAGGCGTTCATGATGCAGATTACCTTTTTAATTTAAAAAAGGGCTTAGTTGAAGATTCAGATACACCTGCATACGACAAAATCTTCGAGTTTGCAAGGCTCTCAGTTGGCGGTGCACTCTTAGCGAGCAAAATTAATGGTTTTTCACTTATGCGTCCACCAGGACACCATGTTGGCAGAAACGGAGCAGCACTGGGCGCTTACACCCGTGGATTCTGCTACCTAAACAACATCGCAATTGCCGTCAAGGAATCAGGAAAACACACGTTGATTTTAGACATCGATGGGCACCATGGAAATGGCACACAAGAGATTTTTCAAGGCGACCAAAAAGTCGTTTACGTGTCGCTCCACCAATCGCCCAATTACCCTGGAACCGGCAATTTCACCGAGGGCAACTGCATAAATTTCGCGTTACCAGGCGATTCTGGAGGAAAACGGTACTTAGAAACTCTCGACAAAGCGTTGGGGATGGTTGATTTACCCAAGTTTGAGGCAGTTGCGGTATCCGCGGGTTTTGACACGCATCAAGGTGACTTGGCAACTTTAGGATTAGTTGAGCAGGATTACTTTGAGATCGGCAAAAGAGTTGCCCTACTAAAAAAGCCCACTTTCTTTGTTCTGGAAGGTGGTTACGTTGGCGAGAAAGTTGGATTAGATATTGACAGTTTCTTGAGAGGATACGAAGAAAACTTGTAAATGAGGAAATAGGTTATTTTTGTTTTTTAGTCGTTGCTTTCTTGTTTAGGGCTTGCAGTTTCTCTGTGATTTTTTCGGATCGTTTTTCTGCAATGGCTAATAGTGGTTTCCAGTCTTTGCTCTTGACTTGGGCTGAGAGTTTTTCGGTTTGTGCGCACAGATTTGTTAGGGCGTCGTTGAAGCGTTTTTCTGCTGCTTCGTCTGACTCAACTATTTCTAAAGCTTCTTCGGGGCATGATTCGATACATTTTGGTTCGCCTTCACAGAGGTTGCATGCGATGGCTTTTCCCGTTTCGGAATGAATGGTGATTCCGCCATGTTCGCAGGCTTGCACACACCAATCGCAGCCTTTACATTTAGATTCATCGATAATTAGTAAACCGGTTGTTTCTGATTGGGAGAGTGCTCGCTCGGGACATGCTTTTACACACCTTGCGTCTTGGCATCCTCGGCAAGTTAAGGCAAAATTGAAAACAGGTGCCATGCGGACAACTCTGATTCTGGACCTAAGGGGATTCCAGATGCCTTCACCCTTCTCCACGGTGCATGCGTACTCGCAGATTCCACAGCCAATGCATTTGCCTGGGTCAACTGAAACGAATTTTCTTTGTTGAGTTTTAGCAGACATTGATACCAAACCCTTTTTGGTGTTAAAGTATCAGTGTGCATCATTGGCTTTTAACCGTTACTTAAAAAAACCACCAATTCCATGGAAAAAACAATTGAACCAATCTGGCTTCACTCTGTTGCTCGGGGAAAACTATAGCCCCCTTATATAAAGTACCCAGACGCTAACATGGAAAAGCGGCAAGAGTTGAAACAATGAACCTGTTCTGATACCTATTTAGGTGGACCGTTGCGGTTTGCAAACACCTCGGAATGCAGTTTGCCGCCTGAAGCCCAGTTCTCTTTAGGCTCCTCAGCGATTATGATAGTGATTGCTTGGGACGGAATACCTATGTCCACCAGAACCTTAGTGATTCCTTCCACAATTTTCTTTTTATTTTCTAAACTGATTCCTGACCAAACATTTACTTGAACAACAGGCATTAACATTACCTCATAACAAGATATGCATGTACAAATAATTAAGTTGTTTCTGGTGCGGAGGGTGGGATTTGAACCCACGAACCCCTGCGGGATAGGAGCCTCAGTCCTACGCCTTTGGCCATGCTGGGCGACCTCCGCTCTGGCTGTTGCGGAAATATAGAAACATGGGACATTTAAAGGCTTTACTTTGTGTTTGAGCGCAATTGTTTTAGGTTTGGTTTGTATAATTGTTTTTATAGAGTGTGTTTGGCGGGTTGTGGTAAGGTTTATATCACACCCTCTATAACACCGTTATAGATGGTTAGGAGTTAAAAAATGAAAATCTACAAAAACGTTCTAGAAACAATCGGAAAAACACCCCTAGTCCAAATAAACAAACTAACCCAAGGCGCCAACGCCACCGTAGTCGCCAAACTGGAAGCCAGAAACCCAGGCGGAAGCGTCAAAGACCGCATATGCGAAAGTATGATAGCAGAAGCTGAGAAACAGGGTATAATCAAACCAGGTGCAACCCTCATCGAACCCACAAGCGGCAACACAGGCATCGGCTTAGCCATGGTCGCAGCCGTAAAAGGCTACAAACTAATCCTCACGATGCCCGAAACCATGAGCATAGAACGCCGCAATCTCCTCAAAGCATACGGCGCACAACTCGTCCTCACCCCCGGGCCAGAAGGAATGGGAGGTGCCATCAAAAAAGCCGAGGAACTCGTCGCAAACACCCCAAACAGCTTAATGCCCCAGCAATTCAAGAACCTAGCTAACCCCAAAGTCCACCGAGAAACCACTGGACCAGAAATCTGGGAAGACACTGACGGCAAAGTAGACATCTTAGTCTCAGGCGTTGGCACAGGCGGAACCATAACGGGCGTAGCACAATACATCAAACCGCAAAAGCCAGAATTTAAAACCGTAGCTGTCGAACCAGCGGCTTCGCCAGTTTTAAGCGGCGGACAGAAAGGACCCCACAAGATTCAAGGGATAGGCGCGGGTTTCAAACCGGACGTACTAAAAATGGAATTGGTTGATGAAGTATTCAAGGTCACAGATGATCAGGCGTTGCAGACGGCAAGGCAACTTGCGCAAAAGGAAGGCTTACTTGTCGGCATATCGTCAGGAGCGGCAGCCTATGCAGCCATAGAAATAGCGAAACGCCCAGAAAACAAGGGCAAACTCATCGTTGTTATTCTGCCAGACACGGGCGAGCGCTATCTAAGCACAGTTTTGTTCCAGGAACCATCCACAAACGCGACCTCCAACATCTAAGTTGCGTCTAAAAGACGCTTTTCTTATATTCCCCCTCTCTACATAGTTGAGAAGGGAAATGAAAATGTCCTCAAAACCCAACCAATCTCTACCGAAAGACTGCAAAGAATGCAAAGAAAAAAACAGGGAACTTGACTGCTGGAATCCAGATCGCATGCTAGAAACCCTGATGCGTAACCACGATAAGGTGGAGCAGGACTGGGTGGAAAAAGGCTTACCTGAACTAGTAGACGACATAATGAATAGCTACCAGCGGTTCGGCGGCATGGACCACCTTGAAGGCAAAGACTTACCAGCCAAAAAAGTGGTCATTGAAGTTTTAGAAGATTTATTCACGATTCTTTTTCCAGGCTACTTGGGCGATTCAGAAATCACCAAAGCCAACATAAAATACCATCTCGGCACAAAACTCACATCAGTCTATACACGCTTAACCGAAGAAGTTGATAAGAGCCTCAAGTACATCTGCAGAAAAATCAGCGAATGCCCACAAGACGTGTGCCAAAAACGAGCCCACATCGTAGTTAAAGAACTTTTAGAAAAGCTGCCGGAAATCCGCTCGATGCTTAGCGGAGACATCCAAGCTGCATATAGCGGTGACCCCGCGGCGGTGAGCACAGAAGAAGTAATTCTCAGTTACCCCTGCGTGCTGGCAATAACCACGTACAGGATGGCCCATGAACTCTACCTCAGCGGTGTCCCCTTAATTCCAAGGATAATGAGCGAGCACATGCACTCCCTCACAGGCATTGACATTCACCCAGGCGCAAAAATCGGCAAAACCTTCTTCATCGACCA
>JAMDCS010000010.1:0-5753 GCA_023488835.1 Candidatus Bathyarchaeota archaeon | reverse complement strand
AACGTCGTCATCTATTCAGGCGCAACCTTGCTGGGCGCAGAAGCAGTGGTAGGCGACAACGTAGTCATCGGCGGAAACGTCTGGATAACCTCGCCTGTTGCTTCAGGAACAAAAATAACCATCGCAGCGCCAGAACTAAAATATAAGATGGAAAATCACTCTGAAAAAGCTAAGCCCTAATTTTTCGGCTTATCCTTTTAGAGTAAACGGAAGTTTTCTTTCACTGTAGTTAAGACTACGTGGGTGTTGGTGCGTTCGATGTATGGCAGCGCTAGTAGTCTTTTGGTGAATGCTCCGAGGTCTTCTCGACTCTTGAACTTGGCAACGATGATGGCGTCGGTTAAGCCGGTGACGTCGTAGACTCCGCATACATTGGATATTTTGGCTATTTCATTTTCTGTCTCCACAAGCCTGCCCTTTGAAACGGTGATTTCGGTAACTACCGTTAGTTGGTAGCCGAGTTTTTCATGGTCCAAAATAACGGAGTAACCTTTGATTAAGCCGTCTTCTTCCATCTTTTTAATTCTAGATAAGACTGTGCCGACTGAAACGCCAACATTCTTGGCAATTTGTCTGCTTGAAAACCTCGCGTCCTCTAAGAGGCCTTTGAGAATTTTTACGTCGGTTTCATTCAATTCCATAACCATCGCGTCCTGCACGTTCTTTCAGCCAAACTGGCTTTTTTGGAACATCCTTTTGATAATCAGACGATTAAGTTAATAAAAGTTTAGTTTTTCCCGCGAAGCAATGGATGCCAAATCAACTTGGCAAGAATTCAATAACGCTTGCTTTAGCAGAAAATAGATAGTAATGTTAAATTAGAGCCTAAACCCCAATAGTTCTGAGCCTACTGTATGCAAGCAAAATACGACACCATACTGGTTCTTGACTTTGGCGGGCAATACTGCCACCTTATCGGCAGAAGAATCAGGGAACACGGCGTCTATTCAGAAATCGTACCCCACGACATATCACCCGAAGAAGTAGCGGCTCTAAACCAGAAATTCAACGTTAAAGGCTTAATATTTTCAGGCGGACCCTCAAGCGTCTACGAACCAAACGCACCCAAACTTCACCCACGCATCTTAGAGGTTAACTTGCCAATTCTTGGTTTATGCTATGGGCATCAACTGTTAGCTCAATTGACCGGCAGCAAAGTTGAACCTGCAGCCTGCAAAGAATACGGCATCGCCCAAGTGTCAATTGACAAGCCCGTGGGCGTTCTGGAAGGGTTAAGTGAGAGCGAGCAGGTTTGGATGAGCCACGGCGACACCGTCTTCTCTCCGCCACCAGGCTTTGAAGCCTTAGCGCACACGGAAAACTGCCCTGTCGCAGCGTTTAGGCACAAGACAAAACCAATTTACGGTCTGCAATGGCACCCCGAAGTCATCCACACCGAAAACGGTATGCGGATGCTTCAAAACTTCATCTTCCAAGTCTGCAAGTGCCAAGCTAACTGGCAGATGGAAGACCTCATAGGAAAAATGGTGAAAGAACTCCAAACCGAGACGGGTGGAGCCAGAGCTATAATCGGTTTAAGCGGAGGCATCGATTCAAGCGTCGCCACTGCACTTGCTGCAAAAGCACTGGGTGAAAAGTTAACTGCGGTTTATGTTGACCATGGATTCATGCGGGAAGGCGAAACAGAGCAAATCCGCGAAGCCTTCCAGAAATTTCCCATCCGCTTCATCGTAGCCAACGCCCAAGAACGGTTCATGGCTAAACTAAGAGGCGTCACAGAGCCTGAGACCAAGAGGAAGATAATGGGCGAAGAATTCATCAGGGTTTTTGAGGAAATCGCCAATGAATCTGGCGCCGAATACCTAATCCAAGGCACCATCTACCCAGACAGAATTGAATCAGGGTTCCGCAAAAACTCGGACAAAATCAAAAGCCACCACAATGTGGCGGGCTTGCCAGAGAAGATAAAGTTCAAGAAAATCCTTGAACCGCTCCGCGACCTCTACAAAGATGAAGTCCGTAAAGTCGCAAGAATGATGGATTTACCCAAAGAAATCGTTAACCGCCAACCCTTCCCAGGACCAGGTTTAGCCGTACGGATAATTGGACCGTTAACCGACGAAAAGGTCGCCATTGCAAAAAGAGCTGACAAGATTGTCCGTGAAGAGATTGAAAAGAATAATTTAGCTGAGAACCTTTGGCAGTACTTTGCGGTGGTAACGGACACGAAAGCCACGGGCGTTAAGGGTGATGCGCGCGCTTACGGTTACGTTGTTGCAGTACGAGCGATGGAGAGCCGTGAAGCCATGACAGCTAGCTTTGCCAAGATTCCCTACCCAGTCCTTGAGAAGATTTCCACCAGAATAACAAACGAGATTCCGCAGGTAACCCGAGTGGTTTACGATGTTACCCACAAGCCGCCTGCAACTATCGAGTGGGAATAAGCACCAGATTGTTTTTTCTTCAACCTTTTGTTGACTTGAAAAAGCGCAAATACCGCCTACCCCTTTAGGTTTCTGCTGGTTTATATAAAAACGAGTCAATAGGCTAAAATTCAGAGCGCTATCCATAATTGTTTATATAAAAACGAGTCAATAGGTTACTGCATACTCAAGGTGACACCTCTGAAAGCGTTGATTTTAGCAGGCGGCTTCGCCACAAGGCTACGACCATTAAGTTGCTCTAGGCCTAAAACTCTCTTTCCCATAGTTAACAAGCCTCTACTTCAATGGACTTTTGAACGATTAGCCAACAACGGCGTAGACGAAGCTATCCTCGCAGTCAACGCATTAACCAAGTTTTATATCCGTCAGCATAAACCATCAAAATGCGGCCTGAGAGTCCGATTTTCCGTTGACCCACCCAAAATGCCGCTGGGTACAGGTGGTCCACTAAAGAAAGCCGAAAAGCTAATTGGGCATGACGAGCCGTTTATCATGTTGAACGGCGACATCTACGCCGACATTAACTACCGAGAACTTATTGAGACCCATAGAAAAACTGGTGCGTTTGTGACGATTGCGCTCTGCAAAGTCGATGATCCATGCAGTTTTGGCGTAGCGGAACTCCAAGGCAACACAATCAAGCGGTTCGTGGAGAAACCAGCCAGGGGCCATTCACCAAGCAACCTAATAAATGCTGGAGCCTACGTTCTAAGTCCGCAAGTTTTCGATTACATTCCTGAGGGAAGAGCAGTTTCTATTGAGCGAGAAGTTTTTCCCAAGTTGGCAGAAGAGGGAAAGTTGTGTGGGCACTGCATCAACGGCTTATGGATAGATATTGGCAAGCCCCGAGAGTACTTAGAGGCAAACAAGATAGTCCTCGATTCTATCTCAAAAAACATTAAACAGGAGAATCCGGGAACCTACGATTTGAAGATGCCCGTTGCGTTGGACGAAGGCGTCTTTGTCGGGGAAAAAGCAGTCATTGGCCCATACGCAATCTTAGGCAAAAACGTCAAAGTGGGCGCAAACGCACAAATCTCCAATTCAGTCATCTTTGCAGAAGCTCAAATTGCCGACGGCGCCATCCTCAACGGAGCAATCGTTGGCGAAGGGGCAAAAATAGGCAAAGGCGTTAAGCTTCCCAAGGGCTGTGTAGTCGGCGACCACGCTAAAGTTAAAGACAGCGTTCACATGCATGATGGCCAAGTGGTATGCCCAGCAAAGGAAGTTACTGAAACATTTTAAAACCCAAGATAGACTGTTAATAAGACAGAGTTGAAAGTTACATGAGTGCACGAAAACTTTTTGGAACAAACGGCATCCGAGGCCTAGTCAACGTAGAATTGACGCCTGAAATGGCCATCAAGGTCGGAGCTTCAATTGGAACTTTTTTCGGAAAAGAAAAAAATCTCCTCTTAGGGTATGATGCTCGAACCAGCGGTCCCATGTTTGCTAAAGCAGTGATTGCTGGTTTAACTGCCACTGGATGCAATGTGTTCTTCGCTGGAATGGCACCTACACCATCGTTGCAATTTGCTGTAAAAAACCACAAGATGGATGGCGGAGTATTAATCACTGCTTCCCACAACCCGCCAGAATACAACGGGATTAAGGTTATTTGGAGTGACGGTATCGAAACCTCGCATGAGCAGGAGGTTGAAATCGAGAACATTTACTTTGACAACAAAATTGTCTTTGCACCATGGGATAAACTGGGCGCAAAGCGTGAATTGGCTGGAATCAACGACGAATACATCCAAGCCATAAAAAAACACGTTAACAAAACAAAAATAGCCAACGCACACTTCCACGTTGTTGTTGACGCCGCAAACAGTGTTGGTGGACTTACCGCGCCGCCGCTGTTAAGAGAACTTGGTTGCAAAATCACAAGCATAAACGCCAACATCGACGGCACCTTCCCTGGAAGAATGCCCGAGCCACGCCCCGAAAGCCTAGGCGATTTAGCTTCAACTGTGAAAGCACTCAAAGCAGACATGGGCGTAGCTTTTGACGGTGACGCTGACCGCTCAATCTTTGTTGACGGAAACGGCGTGATTTATTGGGGAGACAAAACCTTCGCAGTAATCATCAAACAGTACCTGCTCAAGAATCCGGGCGCAAAAATAATCACGCCTGTTAGCTCATCCACATTAATCAAGGACACCGTTGAAGCTTACAAGGGCGATTTGGTTTGGACAAAAGTCGGAAGTGTAACCGTTTCCCAAAAAATGAAGGAACTAAGCGCCAATTTGGGAGGGGAAGAGAATGGCGGGGTATTCTATGGTCCACACCAAGCTGTCCGTGACGGCGCGATGACAACTGTGCTGTTGCTTAATATCATGGCTGAAACTGGGCAGTCACTTGCTCAACTCGTTGCTGAACAACCGCAGTACTTCATTGAGAAAGGAAAAATCGAGTGCCCAGACGACAAAAAAGAAATTCTACAGCAGAAAATCTTTGAGCAGGTGAAGAGCGAGAACGTCAGCACCATTGACGGCGTAAAAATTTGGTTTAGCGACGCCAGCGCCATCTTGATTCGGCCAAGCGGAACCGAACCAGTTTTCCGCTTATACGCTGAAGCGAAAAACCAAGAAAAAGCATTAAAGCTAGTTGAAGACTACAGTTCAAGGCTTAAAAAAATATTAGAAACTATATAGCAATCCAAAAGCGTGGTCTGGAGAAAATCCGTCGATGCCTACAGTTTTAAACATAAAACCCGAAGAGGTAGATACCAATGAGAGACGCTCAAAATACACTGTGAGCGTGGTTGGATGCGGGCAAAAAGGAATCCTCTATGCTAACGCTTTCGCGGAAGCAGGGTTTAAGGTTATCTGCACTGACGCTGACCCAACAGTTATAAAAAAGGTGGCAAAAGGAAAAACTCCCAGCTCTCAATCACAAGTTGAAACTAAACTCAAAAGCCACCTCAACTCAGGACAAATAAGCGTCAGCAACGACCGAAAAAAAGCTGTTACCCAAAGCGACGTCATCATCATAGCCATTGGAGCAAAAGTGGACGAGCAGAAAAAAACCGATTACTCACAAATAGTGAGCGCCTGCAAAGAAGTTGGAGCGGCGCTCCAAAAAGGTGCACTGGTTATTTATGGTGGTATCGCAAACATCGGTTTTACCGAAGGCACCGTAAAAGAAACGTTGGAAAACACGTCAGGGCTCAAGGCAGGACAGGATTTTGGTTTAGCGTACAACCCGATCCCTACGGCAGACGCCTCAATTGCTAACTTGGAGTTGACAGTTGCAGCCACCGACCAAGCAAGCTTAAATGCAGCGTCAATTATCCTCAAAACAATAACAAAAAAAGTAAAAGAAATCAACGACATAAAATTGGCT
>JAMDCS010000140.1 GCA_023488835.1 Candidatus Bathyarchaeota archaeon | reverse complement strand
GGTTCAAAGGGATGCTGAGGATTTTGCTAAGCTTTTTTCAGAAGCTTGCCGATTGGTCATTCAGTTGAAGCAGCGGTTTTAGGTTAGCCGGTTGAACAAACTAAACCAGAAGACTGACCAGCGGGAGTCTATGATACAATTCGATCTAGCCCGGCCTGGTACCCAAGCAGTCTAAGGGGACGGTCTGCAAAACCGTTATTCGCGGGTGCAAATCCCGCCCAGGCCTCAGAGGAAGGTTAGGGTAAACGCCCCTTAATCTACTGATCCACGAACCAAGGAAGCAGTTGCTCTAGAAAAGCTAACGACGATGATCCTCGGTAGTAACGTTCATAAAGCTTGACAGGAGATCTTAATTCTTCTTCGGCAGGCTTCGGACTGGTATGCTCAACTACCCAAGTCTCTAAATAACGAGTATCTCCAGTTAAGGGATCTTTGACACTTTCCAGTTGAAATCGGCTTGGTAAATCTCTTAACTTGTCGGTACTCGGCTGACTTCTGAATTGCCGTCTTGATTGGTTAATTTTTTCTGCCTTGAGGCGTAAAATTGTTTCGCTTTGACCGCTTTCTCTTGCCTGGTCGTATTCTTTGACGGCTTCTTGATAATTCAAAGAACCTGGAAGATGTGTTTTGTGGAGAGAAACTCTTCTTCTGACAGAACCGGTAATCCTAAAAACGTTGCTCGATAACTGCTCATCTGTTTGTCTTCGGGGCAGAGACCTAAATGTGGTACAAGAGTCGTCCCTTAACGTATCGGTTCTTGCGCTAGTTTGGCTAGCGCTTTTAGCTTCTGAGGGTTTTGTTGTCCTTCGCGGGGTCGCTTTTTGTTGGGTGAGAAGATCTTTAGTTGCTAAAACGGCTATGCCTCTTAGCATAGTGAAAAGTCCTGGGATATGTTGGTGTATCGGTGCACGTAGGTGAAGGTTTCCTTGCTGGTCTAAAAACCCTACGATATGAATGGGCGTATTTGCTAGGTGAAAAGCGAGATTAACTTTCCAGTCTGGTAATTGACCACTGCGACTGACCCACAAAGAACGAAGACCGAGAGCATGAGAGACTCCCTTGTCTGCAAAATCGATAACCTCGATTCCTTCTTCAAGAGGTAAATAGTGTGGCAGTTGGTCCGGTTGAGTCGGGCTACTTATGGCATCAGCCCATGCGTCATTTGTCACTTGATTAATTTCTGATGCATGGGCAGCTAATTTTTTCAAGAACTCGTCTCCACATTGTTTTTCGAAAACCTCTTTGACTGCTAATAGGTGTCCCTCTGAAAAGGTAAATTCTTGTAAAAAGCCGGTACCCATCTCGAACCCTTTTCTATATCGGTCTAATACTCCCAATCTTGTCACTCGATCACGTAAGCTAGGCAGCAGGATATCTTTATAAAACGCTCTTCCTATTTCATCAGCATACTCAAAGAAAGTAGTCTCACCTGGATGGCGAGCCTTAAAATCTTCGGTCACCTGATTGTGAATAGGATGCGGTTTGCAAGCTGTGTAATTCGATTCAGCATAGATTGGATCGGTTTCAAATGGGCTACAAGCGAGTACCAAGAGTACACCACCTGTGAGAGATGTGGCAGTTTCTTCAGGTAAACTCTGTAGCAATCTATCAATTTGCTCTTGAGACTGAGGGTCTCCTTCTTCGAGAATCTTTGTTCCAATCCATTCCGACCAATCATTTAAGGCGTTAAAGAGAGCTTGGTGGCGATAATATAAACCGCCGTTACTTCCCACAAAAAAAGTCCGTACAAAAAAGAGTCTGTTCACAATTGCTTGCTCGATAGGAGAGGGATTATTGGTAAAAAATTGTGTCACATAGGTAGTAATTCGCTCCATATCTTCAGACAAGAGGGGTTGTTTGAGGTTGGGTATATCAGCTAAGCTTAAACCTGCATACTTTCTATAAAAAAATTTTGATTGGCTTAAAGGATGTTCGGGTTGAGACTGGATTAGATCAACAAAGGTATCCCTATTCTCTTCAGTAGCAAAGTCTGCTTCATTTGTAGCTGCGGTATCCACCCCTCCAATAATTTCAACCCACTGATTATACGCAGCAAGCTTTCGATCTCTTTCTTTCCGTTCCTTTTCAGTTTGAGGGGGTTGAGTAATGCAAATAAACACCTGATGCTTACCTTGCTCTGATGCTTGTTGAGTAAATTGTATGATAAGAGGTAATACGTTCAAATAATTTCTGGGTAATAATTTATATATGCTTCTTGATTGAGATAGAGAGTATTCGTTTCTCGATATGCTTTCAATGATTTTCTTCGTTCTGGCGTTCAGGCGGATTAACTTTCCCTGCTGGTCTTGTATTGCTGCTCCTGTGGATTGCAGGATCTCCCCTAAAAACTCAGAGCTATCTTTAAGCGATCGGAGAGATGGTTGTGTTAGTAATCTCCTTTGCAGACATTCAACCGCTACTAGCACTGGGTCATAGTATGGGTGCTCGATCAACCCCGTGATTACTTCTTTGCGTGCACGGCGTGCTTTGTGATCAGATCCTAATGACCTTTCAACAAGCATTGGTAATTGAGAATAAAACAGTTCATGTGGATCTGTAGACTCTTCACCCCTTCGATCAAAAATCATACTGGGTATTATAGTATAAATGAGGCAAAACAGACAGTTATGGGATTTAAGTGGGCAACGTTGGGATCGAACCAACGACCTCGTCTTTATCAGAGACGCGCTCTACCACTGAGCTAGTTGCCCATCCAATAAATTAGGCCTACCCGAGCGTAGCTATTCTACCATGTTTCAGGTATTTTGTCTCCAAATTGATTCTTTTAATCTTGTGATAAACTTTAATGTATGCAAACTGTCCAGCCGCAGCTGATCCAAAACAAAACCGTTCTGCTCAGGTTAGACTTGGATGTCCCCCTTCGGCAAGTTCAGGGCAGGCTAGAAGTGGAGGATGATTTTAGATTGGAAGCGGGTTTGGACACCTTGGACCTGTGTCTGCAATATGCAGGGTCTGTGGTAATCATGGGACATATCGGCAGGCCCGGCGGTAAGGAAGTGGCGGAGTTGAGCGTCAAGCCTGTTGCCGACTGGTTTGAGGAAAGATTT
>JAMDCS010000016.1 GCA_023488835.1 Candidatus Bathyarchaeota archaeon | reverse complement strand
TCTTGACCGCTGCAGATTCTTTGCGCCGTTTGGAAACTGCAACTCGCAGCTGAGGTGACACAACAATGCATGTTCAGCCCATAGAGGCAAAGTCTTAAACGCGTACTAATTTTCTGCTGTTTCAATCAGCACGCATCTATGCCTCAATGCATTGCATCTAAAGCTTGCTCCCTGACCTGCACAAACCATTAAGCATCCGCTATATTATAAATTTTGTGACATATATGTTACAAAATAATACAGAATTGTACCATTTACGACATAGAAAACAAACGCCATCATTTGCTCGTCTATGTTCTTACATGGCTTCCTTGTTCGAAAAAAAAGCTCTTATCTAGAATTTACTCGCGGTTTTTAGTGACGCACTTGTCCTTTTTTTCAGTAGTTTTGTCGAGATTGCCAATGTCGCAGTTGCAAGAGCAACGAGTAATAAGATTAATGTAGTTGGGAACTCGGGAATTACTGGAGTCGGTGAAACAGTAGAAGCTACTGGAGTCACTGAGTCAACAGATGTTGAAGGGGTGACAAGGTTAACGGTTCTGTCCGCTGCAAGTTCCGAGAGTTCAACGTCTTCTAGAGCTAATCCTGTAGAGCCTATGCTGGTTACGGTAAATGTTACGGTTGCGATGGTTCCGCTTCCAGTGAACGCTGGTGTGCTTGAGCCTGTTGAGGTAGCTAATAGGTGGTATTTTCCATCTGATTGGGAAGCAGTGTTATCCGCAACTTCGATGGGGAAACTTGATGATTCATGAAGAACTCCGCCTGAATGTGATTCTACGCCTAGTTGAGGAGTTGCACTGACAAGTTTGAGGGTTGAGGAGTTCCAGTTAAGGGTTACGTCTACGCCGAAGAGGTCCTGGGCGTCGGAGATTTTTATGTTCACCGTTAAAGTATCGCCTACACGTGGTTGGCTTGTGGATGCTTCTGCCCTCACTAACGTGTTCTGTGCAGAAACGGTATAGATAAAGCATATTGAAACAATAGTGCAAACTAAAATAGCTACGATTATTGGCTTAGTCGGGTTTTTCATAATTATTCACCTTTGACCCGTTCTTTAAGGGTCACTATTTTGTCTCGCCCATTCTTATACCTTGTTATGCTGCCGTTTTTCTCCAAAGCGGTTAAGAGTTGACTGGTTTTGGCTTTCGAGAACCTGCTTTGCTCGGTAATTTTTGATTGCCGCATGCTTCCTCCTGACGATTTGAGGAGTTTTAGGATTTTCTCTTCTTCGCTCAAAAGTAGGGACCCCACAACATTAGTCGAGGAAGCTTTGGTTCTTCGCCGCTTAACTCTGAAAAAACCGAACAAGGAAAAAGCGGCAACCACCGCTAAAACCGCTATTATTCCACCATACAGTTGCCAATCACCGCTTGGGCTATTCCCATTTTGACTGTTGCTTACCAAAACTACGCTCACTTGGTTAGTAACTAGGTCCTGAGTCCTAGACCATCTCAACGTATCCGCGGAATCTTGTCGTTCATAGGGTGCCGGTGAAACCGATTTAACCTTAAAATCCGAGGGGTAGCTTAATTGCAATGAGGCATCGCCATAGAGCTGCCCGAAGAAGTTGGTAACTTGGAAAACATCTCCAAACGAAATTTTGCCGTCTTGAACTATGCTAAAGTTCTGCCACACAAACGTGTACTCCGTGGTTTTAGACTCCGGGGAAATGGCGGAGTTTATTTGGAGGGAGTTTTCATCCACAGACATTTCACGGTGGGTCACGCTTACTGCAGAATTAAGTAAGTCAAATACTTTCTGTTGAAACGCATCCCATGTGTCCACTGTTGCATTGGCGCTCGAGAACTGCGTTATCATCCAGACAGCTGAGCCGTCGCTCTTTATCTGAACGTTGTATTCAAAGTAGTTTTGGGCTTGCACAGCGTGGAGGGGAAGGAGCATCAAAAGTAGGGTACAGATGGTTAAGCAAACTGTTAGTCGGTTGTTGCTCATTTGTTTCTCATCTAAGGCAATGCTTTAACCATATTTAAAATTAAATGTTTTTGAGCTTCTGCTTTTTGCCCCGCAATAGTTTGTCTTTAATTTGAAAAACAGGTTAATGCTATATTGAATAAAGATGGCGAGCAGACTATTTGACTGAACTAAACCATTATTTAGCTTTTTTAGTTATTTTAGACACTAATGAACGGTATTGAACTAAAATGAACTATTATACAACCTGTTAAGCTAAAAAGAGCTCAGGAATGCTTTTATTTGTTCAAGATAACTGCTTTCCTAAGAAAACAAGAAGTGATAAAAAATGAATAAGAACAAAGCAATAATTTTCGCAGTTGTCGGGGTACTTCTAGCAAGTAGTCTCGCTTTAGCAGTTGATTCTGCTGCGGCTATGCCCGGAGGAATGATTACCTCCTCTAACAGGCCAGTTTCGTCAAGTTGGATACGCATCAACGGCGTCATAAACCAGTGGGGCACAACTGACGTTAGAGGCCAACTCCAAACACAAGCCAGAACAGCACTACTTCAATCCTCAGACACTCGACAGTTAGCTTCCGCCAGCGCCATTTGGACAACCAACATCACAAGAGCAATCCAAGAGGTTAGAGCAAAAGAGAACTTCACATACGTCTTCTATGCTGCAAGGTTACTTAACGCTTCAGTTTCAACTCTAAGCGCAGATTCTTCAGCCAGCAACTACGTTATCGGCGGTACATGGAACATAGCAACCGTAACGTCTAACGTAACCATCCTGAACCATGGCAAATCCCCAATCGCCCGAGTCCTAAGAAACCAAGATATCACCACCCAAAAAGCGTACGGAGAATTAACAATCACCGATAACTGGAGCAAATTCACTCTCGCCATAAACGGCATAGACCCCTTGACGGGTTCAGTGCTCCGTTCAATGACAAGACAAATGCAATTTAACCACTTCAAACTGACCGATGATTCCGTAAGCAGTACAGTTACTAAAGCAGACATTAGAGAAGTCGCTCGAAACTACGGTGCCATGCCAGGCTGGGGCAGCTACGACACAAGAATGGACTTCAACAATAACTACCGCGTAGACATCGCTGACATTTCAACAGTTGCAGCATACATCAGAAAAGCAAGAGC
>JAMDCS010000033.1 GCA_023488835.1 Candidatus Bathyarchaeota archaeon | reverse complement strand
TGCGTTTGCCGTCTCTAAACCCACCGACTTCCCCCACATCATCCAAGCTGTTATAGAGAAAACACCCGCCCAAGCAGCAGAATCAGCCTGTTATGTACAAATAGGACTAGGCGGATTAACTGATACACAACTCCAAATGTAACTGGTTGAAGTACCCAAATGGATGTCGTCCTGTTAATCGTTGAAGCCCTGAAATTCATCTTTCCAGCCTACTGCGCCAACGGCACCCCCGTCTTGGCAGGCGGCGGAAAAAAACTTGACTTCGGCAAAAACTTTAGAGACGGCAAACGCATCTTCGGCAACAACAAAACTTTTCGAGGCTTCTTCTTCGGCTGGGCGGTAGGCTTCGGCGTCGGCTTAGCAGAAGGCTTCGTTTTTGGCTTCGACAAATTCCCAGTACTCTTTGCCTTACTTATCCCGTTTGGGGCGCTTTTGGGCGATTTATTTGCCGCTTTCCTTAAACGGCGTTTGGATATTGCGCCGGGTGGCATGTTGCCTGTGGTGGATCAGCTTGACTTCGTCGTTGGAGCTTTGGTGTTTGCGTTGCCGCTGGCTTTGACGGGTGTGTTTGCTTTGACTTGGGAAGTCGCGGTTACTGTCTTAATCCTCACTCCGCCGATTCATTTGATGACTAACTTTGGTGCGTATAAGTTGAAGCTCAAGAAGCATCCCTGGTAACATCAAACCTGTGCTTAGCGGCAATAGATCAGAGTTTGTTGTTCTGCTTGCAGAATTAAGATGCAACCAACTGCAACGCCCACCAGTTGCTGATGCCAAATCAGGCGATTCTGCAAAACCCATTGGTTGTTGTTGAAATAAGAGGGGTCCACAGCAACTTCTAAGATTGATTTTATAGTCTGCTGTTAACTAAGGAGGTATGGCGATGGACCCAGAATAGCAAAGAACGCCTCTGCTTGTAAAAACCAGCACAAAGCCTTTGCAGTCCAAAAATGATACTGAACCAAAAAGTTTCAGCAGGTAGTTTTAGAAGTAGTAATTGCATTGGGATTAGTTTTTCACAACAAATAAACTAAAAAAATAAAACAAAATTAAAAATTAACAAAAATTAGAAAAGGGTTGTTTACCCGCTTTTTGCGAGTATCGCGCTCTCTAAGAACAAGTAAGAGAGCAACACGAATGTTACCCCAATAAGCAGCAACATATATGCCTGTCTGGGTTTAGATGCGTTTTTAGCGCTCTGATAAATGGCCATTAACCCTACAAAGCCCATCGCGTACAATGCAATAGCTATGATGGTGTCAGCTCCGAATTGGTAGCTTAAGCTTGGATAAAGGAAGTAAAAGGTTCCAGTTTGGCTATTGTAGTATGATGGAATCGGCTGTTCAATAAGTAAATATAAGCCGCCTCCGAACAGGAAAACAGCGTAACATAATCCGACTATAGTTACAACGGTAATTGCTGGGGCATTTGTCGTTACCCTGCGGATCCATCGGCTAAGCGAGAACGACATTTCTTCTGAACTTTTCTTTATTTTTCCAGACATTCCTGTTCCTCTTCCTCAATTAGGTGCTTTGCTACTTCTTTAGCCCATACTCCAGTTAATGAATTTTTCTGAATCTCAACTAAATAATCGGTCCAAGTGATAGGTTTAGCTTTCTGCCAAACAAGATATTTTTCTTTAAGATTCTGCCTTGCTTTCCAGTGAACGCTACAATATCCTTCCTGTTGGGCGTCTCGGCTGCAGATTTTGCATTTCATGGCCTAGCTGCTCCTTTGGTGGGGCATTTGGGGTTGATGCATAGCCGCCAAGGTTCTCGTCCTCTCATGTAAACAGATATTATGGGTGCTCCGCAGCTGCAGGGTTTAGCTAAGGGCTTAACTGTGCCTATTTGGGGTAATGGGTAGGTTGTGTTGCATTTGCCCTTGAAGTAGTTATTGCAGCCTACGAAACGTTTGCCTGTGGTTTTAGAGGTTATAATGACAAGAGGACCTTTGCAAGTGGGGCAGATTCCGATGGTGGCTGCATCTAGCTTGCTGCGTTGGAGTGCCTGTGTAAGGAGTGCGCCGACCGCGAATTCTTTATTTTTCAAATCAGCAGTCACCACTTTTAGCCTATCCATCGCGTCAGCTAGGACGGTATATTTGGTTTCTTTACCTGCCTGTATCGCTTCCATCTTCGCTTCTAAGGTGCGGGTCATATCTGAGGAAATCACTGTGGGACAATACTTCTCAAGCACCTCCGTTACTTCAAACCCTAAATCGCTTACACCTAGTTTATCGGTTCCTTGTAGGTATTTGCGGTCTGTGAGGGTTTCAATGATAGAGGCTCGGGTGGCTTTGGTGCCGATTTCTTCTTTCTCCATCTTTTGTAAGAGGGTTCGAGGGTTGTATCTTGCGGGGGGTTGGGTGAAGTGCTCTTTTAATGTGATGCGTTTAACGTCAACTGGCATTCCCTCCACAAGCGGTGGTAATGCATCGTTTTTGGCTTTAACGTAGGGTTGGTAGAGGTGGTACCAGCCATCTTTTAGGGTTCGGGCTGCTGAAAAATTAAAGTTGTAACCGTTTAAGCTGGTGACGACTGCCACGTTTTGCTGTATTGCGGGATCGCCAAAAACCGCTAAAAACCTTTTAACCACCAAGTCAAAGATGTTTTTAGATATGGCGTCTAGGGGTTTTAGGGGTAGATTTCCTGTTGGGTAGATGGCTGGGTGAGCGGGGTCGTCTTTTTTGCCCTCGTTGGGTCTAAGGTTGGATTTTGCAAGGAGTTCCGCGGTATGTTTGCTGTAGTCGGGGGCTTTGCCGAGTTTTTTAAGTATTTCTTGGTAGCCTATTGAGGGGGGTAGTTTTTGGCTGCTTGTTCTGGGGTATGAAATGAGCGTTTCTATGTAGAGATGTTGAAGTGTCGAGAGGGTGCGTGCGGGGGTGAGGTGGAATAGTTTGTAGGCTTCACTCTGTAGTGCGCCTAGGTCAAATGGGACGGGTGGGTTGATGGGGACTTCTGTGACGTTTACGTTTTCGATTTTGCCCTGTTTTGTTTTGCATGCCGCTTTTACTTTTTCTGCTTCGGCGAGGTTTTCAAATGTTTTCTCGTATGTTACGTCGATGGTGAAGTCGTTGATGGCTATTTTGGCGGTTATGCTCCAATAA
>JAMDCS010000150.1 GCA_023488835.1 Candidatus Bathyarchaeota archaeon | reverse complement strand
TGACGCTTGAAGACTATATCATCCATAGAACAAGAGGCGCACTCGAAGCACTCATCAAAATGACGCCAAAGACAGCGCGCGTACGTCGCGATGGCGCAGAAATTGAAGTACCCATAAGCGAAGTCAAGAAAGGTGAGATTGTCTTGGTTAAACCAGGCGATAACATACCTGTTGACGGAACAGTAATTTCGGGACACAGCACCGTTAACCAAGCAACCATAACTGGTGAGTCAATTCCAGTTGAGAAAACCGTGGGAGACCGCACGTTTGCTGGTACACTCAACCAACATGGCGCTTTAGAGATTAAGGTTGAAAAAATCGCTGAAGACACTACACTTGCCCACCTTATTGATTTAGTAGAAGAAGCTCAAGAGAAAAAAGCGCCAATACAAAATATTGCCGACCGATTCACCACATACTTCCTACCAATCATGACCGTAGTGTCTATTTCTGTTTTTGCATTCACTTATTTCACGATTGGTTTCGATGTAGCACTTGCTAGAACAGTGACTGTTCTCTTAGTCGCATGCCCCTGCGCTCTTGCAATTGCTGTTCCAGTCGCTGTAGCCGCAACTATCGGTAATGCTAGCATGAACGCCATAATAATCAAAGGGGGCACACACATCGAAAAGCTAAAAGACGTTAAAACAGTTGCATTTGACAAAACTGGCACATTAACCCTCGGCGAACCCAAAGTTGTCGAAATCAAAACCTTCGGCAACTACTCTGAAGCTGACACAATCAAACATGCGGCGATTGCTGAGAAATTCTCAGAACACCCCTTATCCAAAGCCATCATCGCTAAGGCAACTGAGATGAGCCTAAAAATTCCTGACCCTACAGATTTCAAAACAATCCCAGGGCAAGGTGTGGACGCCCACTTTGGAAACAAGCATATCCTAATTGGAAGAAAAATGATAGAAACCGAGCTTTCAGAAGAAGCCAATCAATTGATGAGTCGGGTTGAAAACGAGGGCAAAACAGCCATTCCAGTTGCCATAGACAAAAAAGTCATAGGCGTCATTGTTGTAGCTGACACCATCAGAGAGAATTCTGTAGAAGCGATCCAGCGGCTTAAGCGCTTAGGAATCAAAACTGTTATGATAACTGGTGACAACATCCGGACTGCCAAATCAATCGCTGAACAGACTGGCGTCGACGAGTACCGTGCTGAGCTTTTGCCAGAACAAAAAGTTGGCGTTATTAAAGAACTGATGAAGGGCAGTGTTGTTGCCATGGTTGGTGATGGTGTAAATGATGCTCCTGCATTGGCTACTTCGGATGTTGGGTTTGCAATGGGCGCAGCTGGAAGCGATGTAGCAGTTGAAACAGCAGATGTGGCGCTTCTTGGAGACGACTTAACCAAAGTTGAGTACGCAATCAGCCTGAGCCGGAAAGCCTTTACCCGAATGAAGGGAAATATTGTTTATGCTTTCGTATGGAACATAGTCGCATTGACCATAGCAGGCGCGGGTCTGTTAAATCCAATCTTAGCCGTTGTACTAGCAGAACTCGGATGCATATCAGTGGTAATCAATTCGGCTTTACTTTTGCGAAGCAAACCAAAACCCTTCATTCAAACTAAATAATAATAGGTATGGTGATTAAAAAATGAAAAACAAGAACGAAGAAGTAAAACAAAGTGTTAGAAAAGCTTACTCAAAAGTAGCGACCAACAGTAATTCTTGCTGTTGTTCCTGCGGCTGCGGAAGTGTAGATGACCAAACTAAAAATCGAATCTCAAAGAACGTCGGCTATACAGACGAAGAACTAAACACCGTTCCTGAAGCAAACCTAGGCTTAGGTTGCGGCAACCCAACAGCATTTAGCAGCATCCAAGAGGGTGACACAGTCCTTGATCTTGGAAGCGGCGCAGGCTTTGACTGCTTTTTAGCCTCAAAAAAGGTCGGTAAAACAGGCAAAGTAATAGGAGTAGACATGACAGAAGAAATGATAGAGAAAGCCCGAATCTTAGCCAAAGAAAACAAGTACACAAACGTCGAATTCAGACTCGGCGATATCGAAAAATTGCCACTTGAAGATAACTCTGTTAACGTCATAATTAGCAATTGTGTCATTAACCTTGCACCAGACAAGTTAAAGGTCTTCAAGGAAGCATACCGTGTCCTAAAAGTAGGCGGCAAAATGTATGTCTCTGATATCGTTCTAATCGGCAAATTATCCGAAGATCAATTAAAAGACGAAGATTTACTCACTGGATGTGTAGCAGGTGCTTTACAAAAGGATGATTACTTAGCTAAGCTAGGGCAGGCAGGCTTTGGAGTGAACATCTTTGCGGAAGACAAGGACATAAGCAAGACACAATACAACAGTTTGCCCATTGAGAGCCTTAAGATTGAAGCTTTTAAAGTAGAATAATCCTTTCTTCTTTTTTTGAGAATAAAGGTTTCAAAATGCGCAGATTTCCATGCGAATTTGGCAAGTTTAGACCCATGGCTTATCATGAACCGACCGATAGTCAGATGTTATGGCGATAAACCAACCGCCTTTCCTTCTAAGGTAACGGTTTAAAATCACAAAGCATAAAAAGCTCTATGGCGGTTGCTGTTCCTTTAGTCTATCGACAAACTCCAAATCAGCCCTTGCACGTTCCATCTTTTTTAGAGCATTCTTTCTAGCACGGGTTACGTTAGGCGTTTCCATTTTTAGCTTACGAGCTATCCTATAGTCGGATACTCCGTCAACCTTCAAACGCAAAATCGCCTTTTCACGCTCGGTCAACGCCATGGCTATGTCTCCTCTTCCCGATGTAAGGTAACGCCTTCGGCTAGCAAATCCTTCTCTGATGCTTTGTAGGCGTCTACGCCAAAGCTTGTCATAGCCCAGCACCAACCACGCCGCTCAACAACCGCCGAATCCAATTCCTTAGCCAGCCGCTTATTCATACGAACAATCCGTCGAGTCACTTGATGCCGCGCGATCTTGAATTCAGCCAGCTTGGCGGCTATGTCTTTAGGCAGCATCCCGGGAGTGCCTGCTTCAAACAGCATCTGAAGAATAGCCTTGTCAAGCTCATCTTCACATGCTGCCTCTTCGATAAGCGACTTCTCAAAATGCAAGGAATCCTTCAGACCAGCAAAGATAACCCTGAGCAGTAACTTTATTTCGGCAACGTCTCGGTCTAGTTTCTTGTCCTT
>JAMDCS010000072.1 GCA_023488835.1 Candidatus Bathyarchaeota archaeon | reverse complement strand
TGCTTTATCCCAATTTTTAAGAAAATTTCGGGCTTCTTTTTTCAGTTTTGCTCTTGGGCTGTTTTAGTGATTTTTTTGCTGACGAGTTGTGTTAATATCTCCGTTTCCAAAACGGTCCTCTTTAATAGATTAGCAATAGAAATAAAAACGGTTTACCTTAATTCTATTTCACAATTTCCTCAATTATTTCGTTTACCATCATTACTTTGGCGTTGTATACGTACTCTAAATATTTCAATCCCTGCTCATGCTCCTCAGCGGTGAACGCTTCCACGCCGTCCTTGGCGATGAAGATGTGGTATCCACGGAAAAATGCGTCTGCCGAAGTGTGGCGTATGCACATGTTTGTGTGTAAGCCTCCGAGGACCACGGTTTTTACGCCGTCTCCCTTGTAGAGGCTCCGCAGCAGTGGGTCTAGGCCTGTTTCGTAAAAGCCGCTGTAGGTCCGCTTTTCGACAATGTAGTCTTTGCCTTCTTCAGGTTTAAGTTCAGGAATAACTTGGGCGCCCTCGGTGCCTTTTATGGCATGGTTGCCCCACTTCCTCACAACCTCGACGTCTTGGGGGTAGTGGGCGTCGATACTGTAAATGACTGGAACTGCGTTTTTTCTGGCTGCAACAACGAGCCGCTGCAGGGGCTCAATCACGTTGGGGGCTCTTTTGGTTTTTAGGGGTCCAGTGAAAAAATCGTTCTGAACATCAACTAGTATGATGGCTGGATTAGCAATCAAAAAAACACTCTCAAATATAAAAAACACTTGGAGGCTAATTTAGTTTTACCCTACGGCATGCAAGGTCCAACGGTTAGTATTTCGGCGCCATTTTTGGTGACAAGGACCGTGTCTTCGATTCGCACTCCGCCAAAACCAGGCACATAGATTCCAGGTTCATCGGTAACCACGTTCCCAGCTGCCAAGATGTCTTTGCTGTCGGGGCTCAAGATGGGTGCTTCATGGACCTCCAAGCCGACGCCGTGCCCAAGGTTGTGGACAAAGAACTCGCCAAACCCAGCTTCCTCAATCACGTGCCTAGCTGTCCTGTCAACTTCACTGGCGGCAATTTGGGGTCTTATGGCTTCAAAGGCTTTCTGGTGCGCTAACTTTACGGTGTCGTAGATTCTTGCTTGTTTCTCGGAGGCTTTGCTGGCGATGAAGGTTCGGGTTATGTCTGAGCGGTAGAGTTTGTAGGTTGCGCCCAAATCAACCACGACAAAGTCGCCTTCCCTGATGGTTCTTTCAAGGTTGCTGCCATGGGGAAATGCTGAGGTTGCGCCTGACGCCACGATGGTTTCAAAGGCTGTGCCGTCCGAGCCTGCCTTGCGCATAGCATACTCGATTTCCGCCGCTGCTTCCTTCTCTTTTAAGCCGACGCCGACGATTTCCTTGGCAGTTTGCATACCAACACTCGCCAATCTGCATGCTTCCCGTATAAGCTTGGTTTCTTCGTTGTCTTTGACGCTGCGAAGTTCCCGAATCAAACTGTTGATTGGCTGGAGGTTTTCTTCTCCGCCAACTGCCTTGGCAAGTGCACGCCAACTCTCAACCGGCAATGCGTCGACTGCAAATCTTTTGGTTGGGGCTTGTTTAGCGATTTTTTCTATCAGGTTTTCACCCCGTTTTAAAAGCTGCACAGTTACGCCTTGAGCTTCTGCTTTCGCCTGTTCATAGTTCACTCCTGAAACATAGAGAATGTTTTCGCCTTGTTCGGGAATTAAGAGTGCGGTTGCTCCTGAGAAACCTGTGAAGTAGGTTAGGTTGGTTTGGTTGAAGATTGCGAAGTTGGATGGTTTGCCCTGTTTGGCTGCTGACTGTTTCAAGGCGTCGGTTCGCTTCAAGGTTTTTTGCTCCTCTGAATGGGATTGGTGTGGGTTGGTTTAAGTTTTCGCTTCCGCTTTGGTGAGGAACTGCTTGTTTGGTTGTTTTGGAAGGATGTTTTTTGCGTTATGTAGGGAAAAACAGGTCGAAATTGACCGTGATTTTTTAAAAGAACCAGCCATTAACTTAATATACTTTTCAGCTGCCTAACTTTAACAAATATTTGAGGGGAAAAAAGCATGTTTGCTTATGCAGGAAAAATTTTACATGTAAACCTCACAACAGGAGAAACAAAAACCGAGCCATTAAGCGAAGAGATGGCTAAAAGCTACATCGGCGGAATCGGCTTAGGCATCCGTTTGCTTATGGACAACTCAAAACCAGGCACAGACGCCTTCCACCCAGACAACCCACTAATTTATTGTACGGGTCCACTCAGCGGAACCATGGGTCCAACAGCTGGAAACGGTTACGCTGTGGTCTCCAAATCACCAGCCACTGGAGGAGTCGGTGAAGCTAAAGCTCACGGCTTTTTTGGTCCCGATCTAAAACGGGCAGGATACGACGCCGTAATAATTACAGGTAAAGCACCTAAACTGTCTTACCTTTGGATTGACGATGACAAAGTAGAAATCCGAAACGCAGAGTACCTAAAAGGCGCCACCGTTAATGATACCGATAACAAAATCCGAGATGAACTCGGAGACTTCTATATTCGAGTATCAGCTATCGGTGAAGCAGGCGAAAAACTCTGCCGTTTTGCAGCCATCATAAATGACGAGTTCCGAGCCATCGGACGCACAGGCATGGGCGGAGTCATGGGCTCCAAGAACCTCAAAGCAGTCGCGGTCCGAGGAACCAAAGACGTTAACGTCGCAAACATGGATGGCTTCAAAGAATACATCAAAATGATTCATGAACGCATGAAGGGTCCAGCAACCAAAAAATACAAGACCCTGGGCACACCCGAAAACGTTTTGGTCTTAAACTCGCTGTCAGCGTTGGCAACTAGGAACTGGACAAACGCCACTTTTGAAGGCGCCAACAAAGTCAGCGGCGAATACCTAAACGAACATTACGTTAAGAAAATTGTCGGCTGCGCAACTTGCGGTATGCGTTGTGACCACATTGCAGTTGTTCCAGAAGGACCATACAAGGGTTCAACTTCACGGTTGGAGTTCGAGTGCCTCTGGAGCATGGGACCACTTTGCGGTGTTGACCGACTAGACGCAGTTATCGAAGCTATGCGCATCGTAAATGAGTACGGCATGGACGGCATCTCAATCGGTGTCGTTGTTGCGTTCGCAATGGATCTCTATGAGCACGGCATAATCACCAAGGAACAAACCGACGGAATCGACCTTAA
>JAMDCS010000147.1 GCA_023488835.1 Candidatus Bathyarchaeota archaeon | reverse complement strand
TTGCTTTTAGTTCTACACAAGGAACAAAATGTTCCAACGCTGGAACAGACCAGCTCTAAACTCAAACCAAATTTTCCAGTTAATAAGTGGTGAGTTTTCCCGCCGACGATTGGAAAATATCGCCTTCAATTTTCAGGAAGAGAGGGAAACACATCCCAACCGCGCGGCAGGTGACACTCACTACCAACTTAGTGCTTGCTTGCTTAATATAAATTTTACATATTTCAAATCTGCTAAACTGTTTTTTAACATTACCGCAAAGCTTTATTGGCAATTGGATATTAGGTTTCATTTAGAAGCTGAATAAACTGTGAACGAAAAACCAAAAGTTTGTCTGGTTTCCTGCAGTGTTCTAAGAGAGGAACTCGAACAATTAGTCAAACAAGGCAGCCTTGATGCTGAACTGGTTTTTGTGAGCAAATTTTTCCATATCGACTACGCGGCACTAGAGAACAATTTGCGTAAAGTTCTAGAAGAAACCCTGAAAAGATTCAAGGGCAAAGTGGTGCTCGTTTACGGCGACCTTTGTCTGGGGCAGGATAATGAAATGAAAAAGCTAGCCCAAGAATACGGCGTTGTAAAGGTTGATGCTGTGAACTGCATCGACTGCCAACTCGGCGGGAAAGGCAAATTCTTTGAGGCTGACCCTGAACATAACTTGATGTTTATGGGTCCAGGCATGATAGGGTTCTTCAAGCATGCTAAGGAACAAATGCGCAGGGAAGGCGTTGACGATGCAACTTTTGCTAATATGTTCAGCGGTATTAAAGGCGCCGTAATCTTAGACACATGTGATAACGCAGAAAAATGCAAAGAAGAGCTGGAAAAGTCAGGCATGGGTCTAACGATTCTTGAAACAAGAAAAATAGGTTTAGAGAACGTTAAGCAGGTAATTTTAGATGCAATAGAGCAGGCGTAAGGAATCAACTGACTCTTTTAGCCCCCAAAAGTTAACTAACTGATTGTTTGAGCCGTGCAGAACAACCGTAAGTGTTAAAGAACCATCCTTACAATAATGCTAACCTGTACCGCTTAGGATGTGCCTTTAATGACCGAAACTACGCCCTCAACACCTATGAAACGGGTTGAAGACTGGAAATCTAGACTTATTGACCTTTCCAGAAAGAACAATTTGCTTTATTTTCATAAATCAAAACGTGGAAACCTACCCATTACGCAGCCTGATCCCCAAAAAATTTTCGATTCACTGGTATTGAAGAAGAATCATTTAGAATTTTTTGTTCCACAAGAAGAAACCAAAAAACCAGAGACGCCTGAGAAGCCGAAAGCCAAGGGTAAAGGTAAGGCTAAAACGGCGAAAGCTGAAGCCAAAACGGCAAAACCCGAAGTCAAAGCCGCTGTAACCGAAGAACCAAAACGCCCTACAGCAAACCAACTGGTCAGCGGCAGCTTAAGTCACGTGGACCTTGAACGCAACCTCAAAAGCCTGCAAAGCCGTTCGCTTCTCGATTACATGGAACGGGGCGTCCGCATATTGCACGCGGCTTTCGGGACGCTTAACTGGGTGGATTTGGAAACAAAAGAAAACGTCCAATCACCTCTAATTCTTGTGCCTTTGGAGTTGGGACGCGAAACCATCAGGCAACCCTACAGCATAGCTTTGCCCCCTGTTGAAGACGAAGCCGTCCTAAACCCTGCCCTGCAGGCTAAACTGAAGAACGACTACAAAATCGAGTTGCCCCCGTTGCCTGAAGAGTGGGAAGAACAAAAATTAGCCGACTACTTCAAATTAGTCAACCAAGCCGTTGCCCAAATGGGTTGGAAAACCGAGCCATCGGTTGACTTAGGGCTTTTTTCGTTCCAGAAACTGGTCATTTACAAGGATTTGGAATCCAACGCTGCACTGGTGACCCAGCACCCAATCATTAAGGCAATTGCAGGCATCAAAGAAGACAACCTCATCCTTAGTGGCTTACCTGACGAGAAAGACGTCGACAAGATTGAGGCGCCAGCCAAAACCTACCAGGTCCTCGATGCTGACAGCAGCCAACGCGTCTCCATCGAATACGCCCTCCGTGGACAAAGCTTCGTTATGAAGGGTCCGCCAGGCACGGGAAAGAGCCAGACTATCGCAAACATCATCGCGGAGTGCATCGCAAACGGCAAAAGCGTGCTCTTTGTCAGCGACAAAATGGCTGCCTTAGAAGTTGTTTACAAACGCTTAAGCGAGGTTGGTTTGGCGCATTTCTGCCTTGAACTCCACAGCAGCAAAGCCAACAAGCAACAGGTCGTGGCGGAACTCAAACGCAGCTTAGACGAAAACCTCATCCCACGCAAGCTGCCCTCGGCGCATGAGTTCGAGAGGATGGCGGAGTACCGTGAAGCATTAAACGGCTACGTCACCGCATTACATGAGAAGCGTCCGTACCTGCAAAGAAGCGTCTACGAAGTTCTAAGCATAATTTCCAGCTTGGAACGGGTTCCTTTTGTTCCTATAGGCTTAACGGAGCTGGGAACGCTAACTCCTCAGAAAATGCGTGAACTCGAAGAACTCGTTTCTCACCTGAGCAAGGTTTGGCAGGTAATCGAGGAACCAGATTTTCCATGGCTCGGATACCGAGCTGACAAATACAACCTTGAAATCCGCAGCGAACTCCTCACAACGCTTGAAAGCATAAACGAAACACTGCGCGGGCTGCAACAGGAAACCGAAGACTTCTCCGCGCGGCTCGGCGTTTTTCCACCAGAAACCTTTGCCCGCATACAATGGCTCCTTGAAGTCAGCAAACTTCTCTTTGAAAGTCCTAAGCCTGAAGCAGGCTGGCTAACAGACATAGGACTTGACAAGCTCCTAAACGAAGCCAAAACCTACCTTGACACAAGCATCTGGATCAAGAATACCCGCGCCAACCTGATGGAACGCTATCAACCAGCCCTGTTCTCTTTGGTCCTTAACAGGTCAGCGGAAATGCAGCAGGCAGTTTCAGCGCTGGGCAAGATGCTTCCCGCAGTTAACGTGGAAGAAGGCGAATTTTTGGCGAAACGAGAGAAATTCCTGACATTCATCAGGAATACGCAGTTAGTTTCACGTAAGTGGCGTGAAACATCCCAAGCGCTCGCCCCGCTCCTCGGTTTAGACGGCGCCGACTTGACGGTTACCCAGCTAAAGCAACTGTCCCGCATAGCGATGCTGTGCTTTGCCGACGACAAGCCAGAGCCAGAATGGTTCGATGCCAAATACCTCGAGCAAGTCCAAGAAACCTTCTCCAAAGCCAAACAGCTCTACCAAGAATACAACCTGATAAAAAGCAGGCTGGAAGAAACCTACGGCGACGGCATCTACGAGTTAGATTTAGACGGGATCATTGAGAGATACAGTGGAGAATACCAGAGTGGTTTGAAAATCTTCAATTCAACCTACCGCAACGACCAAAAAGCGATTGCCCGGTTAACAAACGACGGTAAGGTCCCTAAAACAATACAACAGGACCTAATTGACGCCCGTAAAGTCAAAAAGCTTCAAGCAAAGATTGAGGGCTCTGCTGAAACCGTCCGTACATTGATGGGTCACTATTACCGCAAAACCCGAACTGACTTCCAAGGTGCTGAAAAAGCCATCGTATTAACCGAGGAAATCAAGAAGCTGTCGTGGGGAACTCAAATTCCCGAGGCTCTCCTCAAACTGCTAACCAGTTCTTCGAGCCCATCGCCTATGATTAAGAATTTGGGTTTGGAACTGCAGGAATCCGTTGACCGATGGGAACAGCAGGGCAAAGATGTAGAATCCCTTATTCCTCCAAGCATGCCAAAATCTGACAAAGCTATAACACAAACTTCGTTGTCGGTGCTTGAGGAATGGGTAAACGAAACAGAAAGGCAGCTAAACCCGCTCTGCTCACTCACAAAAGACACCTTAGCACCCTCCAAGCAAGAACCCCAAACCTACAAACAACTCGTAGAAGACCTCAAAAACGCTGAAGACATACGAAAAAGGGAAGCCCAGATTGTAGGCGAAAAGGTCCAACTGCAAGCCAAATTTGGCAGCCGCTTCCAAGAACTGGAAACCAACTGGCAAGACATTGTGGCTGTGCTTGAATGGTGCAAAAAAGTTCAAGCAGCATTCGGCGACATCCCTGTGCCGCAAGCTTTTGCAGACATCGCCGCTCAAGGACCAACAGCCGCACCAACAAACACGGAACTAACCCAACAAAATGAAGCTTCACTAAGAGTTCTGGCAGATTTTGAAAAGCGCTTTGAAACAGAGATGAAATACCAAAACCAAAGGCTGAAAGATTTAGAAATCAAAGTTATAAGCGAACGAATCCAAGCGTTGCGCGACCGAGTTGATGATGTGCAGGTTTGGATTGACTTTAAAGACGCAAAGAACCGCTTTAGCCTGCGAAACTTAGACCAGTTCTTTAGCCGCCTAGTTGAGCAGCATATTTCAGCAGCCGACTTGGGCGACGTTTTCCGCAAGAGCGTCTATCAGGAATGGATAAACAACCTCTACAACGAAGACTTAAAACTGGGCAGGTTCCGCAGAGAAAACCATGAGCAATTAATCGCTGACTTCAGAAAACTCGACCAAGACCTAATTCACCTCACCTCCAGCATGGTTATTGAATCGGCAAACAGCAGAAAACCCCAAGACATCCTCATACAAGCAGCCGACACCGAAGCAAACATCCTGCTTAAAGAAGCAGCGAAGAAGAGACGCCTAATGCCTATCCGCACCCTGATGCAAAAGATGCCCAACCTGCTGGTAAAACTCAAGCCATGCCTGCTGATGAGCCCCATTTCCGTCAGCCAGTTCCTACCCCCAGACAACAAATTTGACCTCGTCCTCTTCGACGAGGCATCACAGCTTGTTCCCGAAGACGCCATCGGCGCAATTTACCGTGGAAAAACCCTTGTGGTCGCAGGCGATAACAAGCAGTTGCCGCCCACCTCGTTCTTCCAGAAAAACCTAATCGACAACGTCGACTGGGACGAATTGACGGACGACGACATTGAAGTATTCGACAGTATCCTCGACGAATGCTTAGGTATCGGATTGCCCGTTAAAACGTTGAGGTGGCACTACCGCAGCAAACACGAAGAGCTAATCGCGTTCTCAAACCACCGCTTCTACGACGACACCATGATAACTTTTCCAGCGGCGAAAAACCAAGCTGACAGCCTAGGCGTAAAGCTAGTTCATGTACCAGACGGTATCTATGACCGTGGAGGCGCAAGAAACAATCTCAAAGAAGCAGAAAAAGTCGCCGACCTCGTGTTTGAGCACTTCAAAAACTACCCCAAGAAAACCCTCGGCGTCGTAACATTCAGTATTGCGCAGATGGATGCTGTTGAAGAAGCCATCGACCGCCGACTCAAAGAACAACCAGACTTCGAACCCTTCTTCAAAGAAGACCGCTTAGAAGGCTTTTTCGTGAAGAACTTGGAGAACGTGCAGGGAGACGAACGTGACGTCATATTCTTCAGTGTCGGCTACGGCTTTGACCAGCAGGGACAAATGACAATGAACTTTGGCCCCTTAAACAAGCCCGGCGGCGAACGACGCTTAAACGTTGCGGTCACACGCGCCCGCGAAAAAGTCGTTTTGATAACTTCTATTCGTGGTTCCGACATTGACAAAGACACCCAAGCACTCGGCGTGCAAACCTTGCGCACCTACCTTGATTACGCAGAGCATGGACCTGAAACCCTCTCAAACAAGGCTAAGGAAGGCGCGTTTGATTCAGCCCTAGATGAAGATGTGGCATCCGAAATCAAGAAGATGGGTTACGAGGTTGTTCCAGAAGTAGGCTGCAGCGGCTACCGAATCGACATCGGAGTTGTTGACCCAGTTAACGCCGGATCCTTCCTGCTTGGCGTTGAATGCGACGGCGCCACATACAAATCCAGTAGCAGCGCAAGAGACCGCGATAGACTACGCGAGCAAGTCCTAAGGCAGCTGGGCTGGCGTATACACCGCATCTGGTCACCAGCATGGGTTGCGAGACGCGACTCCGAAATTCGACGTCTAAAAGAAGCACTCGAACAAGCCCACAAACAACAAATTGAAAAAGACACGCAAAAACCAATCATCGACATCAAAGAAAGCTCGGCGCCAAAAACAGACGTCCAAAAAAATACTTTCGCAGGTATCGAAAAAATCGGCGTACCCTACAAAGTCCACCCCCTAAAAGCTACATACAACCCCTACATCAAAGTTGCCACAGCCAAAACCACCTACGACTCAAAACAAAAAAACGAATTCCACTTCCCAGAAAACCGAGAAAACCAAACCAAACTCCTGGCTGAACTGATACAAAACGAAGGTCCAGTCCACTTTGACTACGCCGTTGAACGGCTGGCTGCTGCATGGGGGATAAAGCAGGTGACGCCAAAAATCGCTCATGCAGTAAAAGAGGCACTAAACAACCTGATTAGAGAACAGAAGGTGGTTATCAAAGGCAGTTTTCTGTGGCCAACTGGGCTTAAAGAAACGCCAATTCGTGTTCCGATGCAAGGTGTTCCAGAATCCAAACGTAAACCCGACTACATTGCGCCTGAAGAAGTCGAATCAGCCATGACAATGGTTGCTCAGTACGCTTTGGGTATAAGTGATGATTCGTTGATTGCTGAAACCGCCAAAGTGTTCGGCATAAACCACTCAGGCGAAGAAGCCAAAGCTGTATTCTCGGAAGTGCTCAAGCGGTTGGTGCGAGAGCGAAAACTTGTCTGCAAAGACGACGGCGTCGTAACCGCCGCTTAATCTTCTTTTATTTTCTTTACTAAAACAGGCAAGTCACTTAGCGAAGTTATGATGTAGTTTGCCCCGTTGACCATCAACTGCTCTGTTGAGGATAAGCCCGTTGGCAACCCCACAGCGATGGCTTTTAGTTCCTTAGCGCTCTGCATATCAACAACGCTGTCCCCAACTATCAGCGCGGCTTTGGGGCGAACACCTAATGTTTTTAGCGCTAATTCAAACTGTTCAGTATGTGGCTTAACATACTTCACTTTGTCCCGTGGAACAACAACCTTAAAGAAACCGTCAATTTTGAAGCGTTGCAGGATATAGTTTGCAGCTTTCTCGCTACTAGTAGTACATAAACCCATTTTCATGTTCATTTTCTGCAGGTCTTTGAGCGTTTCAACCGCTCCAGAAAGCAGGTTTGTGGTTGATGCGGCTTCCATCTCGTATTTCTCAGCAATTGACAGGGCTTGGGTTCGAATTTCCGCAAAAGCTTCGGTGGATTTGGAGCTGTTTTTCACGAAAATCTCGGCTTTTTTTAGCATTTCAAAGATGCTCTCGTTAACGTCTAGAACAGATGCGGGAACACCTATACTCATCAGGTAGGTTCTGACTTCAGAACGTAGGGCTTTGTAGTCTAAGTTAAAATGGGCAAGTGTTCCATCCAAATCAAATATTACTGCTTCTATAGCCAAAACCGTTAGCTCCGTTTTCCTCAGGTAGGTTTGGGGTTAACACATCTCTAACAGAAATATACCTTACGGTGTAGACGCTTAGAAGGAAAAGTTTTCGTTGACGCTTCCTGTTCTTTAAAATGCTGTGCCGTCTTCATTGCGACCATTTGGCACCGCGTTTTTTGGCTGCGCTAAAAAGTTTATTTCTTTGAAACCATCAATAGATAATTAAAATGGAAATCCTGAATCAGGGTTTTCTGTTCTTGAAAACAAAAGGATGGGATAAAAATTGGGCGAACGCATTGACGTAAATCCTAAAATTCTGGGCGGGAAACCTGTAATTAAAGGCACACGAATTCCAGTGTACTTGATACTTGAACTATTGTCGGCTGGCTATGATTTTAAACGCATAATCAAAGCATATCCTTCACTAACAGAAGCCGACATTAAAGCTGCAGTTAAGATTGATTAGTAACCGTTTGCTAATCAGTTATTACTACTTTTAGCGGCTTCTCCGCTGGGTTGTCAACTGTTTGCAGTGCCTTCTCAAACTCGTCCAGCTTGAACCTGTGCGTTATGAGCCCTTTTACATCTACCAGTTTTCGAGCGATTAACTCAACCGCCGCTGGGTACTCAACAGGTGAAATATAAATCGTGAAAAACTGGGCTTCATCCGCACCTTCCAAGTTCAAGTAACCCTTAGACTCACCAACCAAAGCAACTTTGCCTGCTTTCCGCACCAAAAACGGCGTCTGCTCCACTGTCTGCGTTGTTCCTGCAGCTTCAGTCACAAAATCGGAGCCTATCTTAGTTAGTTTGTGGACGGTTTTGGGAACGTTTTCTTTTTTAGCGTTTACGACGGCATCAGCGCCATATTTCTCGGCGAGTTCCAATCTGTAATCCTCCAAATCTACGGCTATTACTCGGCAGCCTTTCATCAGCGCTATCTGCGTCATAAGCAAACCGATGGGACCCTGCCCAACCACGGTGACCCAATCCCCCAAATTAGGCTTCAAATAATTTAAAACTCGAAGCGCCAAAGCCACAGGCTCCACCACCGCCCCCTCTTCATTGCTAACATTGGAGGGAAGTGGGATGAGGCTTCGAGGCAGCATCGCTTTGGATTCAGCAAAAAACCCGTCTCTTGTTAACCCGTAGAATTTGCCACGGACGCAGTAGGTTGGTAAGCCTCTCAGACAGAAGTAGCAGTGCCCACAGTTTACGATGGGAACCATAACCACCCGCTCGCCAGTGTCCTCTCTTACTCCGCAGGCGTCATGCCCGAGGATTCTGCCTTTTTTCATCCATTTCCACTCGCCCCGATAGAAGTGCATGTCGGTTCCGCAGATGCTTCCAGCCTTAAACTTTACAAGAACTCTGTTGTCTTTTATTTTGGGTTCTGGGACATTTTCGATTTTGACGGCGTGTGGTCCACGATAAACAGCAGCTTTCAAAAAGAGTTATCCTCCATAATTGAAGCGTCGTTGGTGGAGTATTAAGTTTGTGTGCCTTTCTCATCGCTGCTTGCGGTAGACTAATAACTCCTACAGCGTATCAATGGGTTGATGCCTATGAACTTGGATGAATACACTAAAGAGAAACTCTGGCAGTTACTCGTCGAAGCAGTCCACGCCTCCGTTATGTACCCAACTCATAAGGCTTACACCCGCGACAGCATACTGCCCCAGAAAGCTGATATTTCAGCGAATGAGCTTGCGGAAAGGCTTGGCATGCCGCTTGGCGAAGCACTTGTTATTCTAAAAGAATTGCAGCCTGAAAGAAAAACCTCGACTTAGAGCACGTTAACGCTTGAAGCCTTAAACGCAATATAAACATCCGAACCCAAGTTAACCTCCATCTCTTTGAAAGACCGCTTAGTAATCTGAACTGTAAAAGGTATGCCCACATCAACTTTAAGCTTTACAAGCGTTCCTGAATCGGTGATTTCAGTTATTTTTCCTTTGAAAACATTCCTAGCGCTTGATTGAATAGCGTTCTTAGACAAGATTATGTCTTGGGGGCTAACAAAAATTGATGTTTCGCCTTGCCTTTGGTCGGTGACTTCAACATGTACCCCATTGCCTATGTCTACAAGTGTTGTGCCTTCCATTGAGGATTGAGCGTTCCCAGTAAAGGTGTTGTCAACCGCAGCGAAACTTGCCAGGTTTTTTGAGAGTTTACCGAAAATCTCCACTGGCGTTCCCACCTCAGTTATCTTTCCGTCATTAACCAATGCAATTCGGCTCGGCAGAATTTCCGCTTGAAACATGTTGTGGGTGGCTAAAACAATCGTAGTTTTATACTCTCGATTGATTCTGGCAATGACTTCCTCGATTATCCGAGCATTTTTAGGATCCAAATTTGCTGTGGGCTCGTCTAAAAGCAAAAGCTTAGTCTTCAATACTAAAGCTCTGGCGATGGCTACTCTTTGCTGTTCTCCACCCGAGAGCTTTCTTGTCGCACGCTTCTCAAAACCCACTAACTTTACTATTCTTAACGCTTCTCTGACCGCTTCTTCTTGCTGGCTTTTTGGCCACTTTTCTAATTTTTAATCCATAAGCAACATTATCATAAACTGAAGCATCAAAGAGAGTTGTTTTTTGGAAAACAAGAGTGCTTTGCTTGCGGAGGCTTTCAGTGTTTTTCTCGTTAACGTTCTCATTTTCAAAGTGTAATTCTCCGTTGGTTGGGTTGTCAAGGAAGGCCAGTATTTTTAGTATGGTTGATTTTCCTGAACCGTTGGGTCCAAGCAAGGCAAGTATTTCGCCTTGGTAGACTTGTAAGTTAACGTTATCTAGCACTACTTTGTTTCCGAATGTTTTTGTTAAGTTCGTTAATTCAGCCATAACCAACATTTTTAAGTGCTCCTTACTGCGGCGACCTCCACAGGGTTAAAAATACTTTGACTTTTTGAGCAGTAATAATTAATGTGTTTATTATAAAGACAATGACCATCAACAATATGCCCAAGGCAATTGCTAAGGCAAGGTCATTTGTTTGCGTATACCTTGAAATAGATGTGGTTAGAACGTCGGTTAAGCCTGCTATGTTTCCCCCAATCATCAATGCCACACCTAACTCAGCTATGGCTCGGTTGAAACTAGCAACATTTGACAACAGGACACCGTTTACCGCTTCTTTCAAAACAGCCATGGAAGCCTGTGATTCAGAGGCGCCCAGGGTTTTAGCCAGTCTCATTATTTCTGGGTCGACTGCTTCTATGGCTGTTATCATAATGCTGATTAAGATGGGTGTAACAAGTATGGCTTCACCAAGCATTATGGCGGCTGGAGTATAAAGTAGCCCTAAAAAACCTAAGGGTCCACCTTTTGAGAAGACAAGGAAAAGAACTAACCCTAAAACTACTGTCGGTATGCCTATTAGAGAATTAAAGAAACTTTTTACTATTGTCTTGCCTCGAAATTCTCTTAAACCAATTAACATGGCGATTGGGGTTCCCCATAAAGCAGCTAAGATGACGGCGACGCCAGAAAAAAGGAGAGAGCGGAAGACTATTCCGTAGAGTGTTGGGTCTCCTGTTATTATTAATCGTCCAGCTTCTGCGATACCGCTTAGTATGTCAACCAATATTGCGGTCCTCTAAGTGTAGAGTTCTGAGTAGCCATTTCTGTATTGCGGTGGACATTCTGAACCATTAAAGAACGCTGCTGACTGTATCCAGCCAACTGTGGGTTGCGGCGCGTTGTCCCTTAATGGTTGTACAGCACCATAGAATAGGCTTTGTCCATAGTCTGCTTTGCCGTAGTCTTCTATGAACTGTTGAGTTTCAGGCGAGACTAAGTATGTTATGAAATCCATCGCGTCAACATAGTTAATCCTGTCGTGTATGGTCTGGTTAGCTGGTACCGTTTGGTTTACTGCCATTGCGCTGTAAACGTTGAGAAGAGATTTTTCCTCTGTTAAGAGAGCAACTGAAGCGATTGCGCCGTCTTTCTCAAACTTTAGGAATGTTCCTATGTCTGATAATGTGTAAGCGTCTTTCTGGTCAGCTACCGTTAAAGTTGCGCCCATGCCTTGACCAACGTTTGCATACCATGGTTGTGCTGAGATTTCTGTGTAGTTGTAGCCTGCTGCTTTCCATAGGCTTTGCTCTTTACTGTGTGTTCCGGAGTTGTCTCCTCTTGAGACCCAAATTTTGGTTTGGCCTGACTGGTCGGTTAGGTTCCCGCCATAGTTTGCAATGTTTCGTAAGGCTTGGTTTGTGGTTTTGCCTTGTATGCTTGCGGGGTCGTTGTCTGGTCCTACGACTGTGAAGTAGTTGTAGGCGATTATTTTGCGGTTAAGTCCCCAGCCTTGCTCAAGGAAAGTTAGCTCTTGCGCTGGCGCATGGACGAGGATTAGGTCTGCATCGCCATTTTGGGCGTGTTGTATTGCTATTCCTGTTCCTGCAGATATTAAGTTGATATCTACGGTTGAGTGTTTGTTTTCATAGTCTTTTTCTAGTTGGTCGAGTAGGCCTGTGTCGTAGAGGCTTGTGGTTGTGGATATTATTAGGCGTCTTTTGGCAACTTGGTTGAAGTAGACCATTGTACCTGCGATGACAATAATGGTTGCGAGGGCTGCTACTATGATTAGTTTTTGCCATGTTTGCATTTTAAACACCGATATGTTTTGAGATACATATCATTAACCTTATAAACCTTATTATCAATAGTTAACAGAGTGTTAACAAACAAAAAACACAAGCTCTCATGCAAAGCCTGGATTGAATACAAAGGAAAACCCTTAATCGGCAAGGGCGGAGCAGAAATTTTAGAAGCCATCGACAAGGAAAACTCGTTATCGAAGGCTGCAGAAACGCTGGATATGTCTTACCGTTACGTTTGGAACTACATACAGGAAATCCAGACCGTAATGGAAGAACAGATAGTGGAAACCTACAAGGGTGGAAAATCTGGCGGAGGCGGCGCAAAACTGACTGATTTGGGCAAGAGCTTGCTGGGTGAATATCGGCAAGCGGAGATTTATTTGGATAAATTTTTGTCTAATCCGAGAAGTTTGGAGGTGAAATGTTTGAAGTTAAGTGCACGCAATCAGTTTAAGGGAAAAGTTGTGGCTGTTGAAAAAGGAGTCATAACAGCTAAAGTTAAAGTTGAAATAAAAATGCCCGTAACCGTGACCGCGGTGATTACAAAAGAAGCGGTTGAAGATTTAGATATAAAAGTAGGCGACGAAGTTACTGCAATCGTGAAATCAACAGAAATCATGATTGCAAAATAAAATTTTTATTTTATTCTACAACGTACCTGTAGGTAACGTGTTCGCCTGCAGTTGTGCTTTTTCTTGTGATTTTCAGTACGTCGCCTGGTTTTGCACCTATCGCTTTAACCGCTGGGTCGCCAGACTTGATTTGCGGCATCTGGTAGGGTTTAACTTTGAACTGGGTGAGCAGTTGATTTTTCTCTTTTTCAGTTAGGATTTCGTGGAATGGGACTAATGCATGCTCGAAGATGTCGAACACTGGGAACGATTTAGGCAGTAACTCAACTTTTTTCTTCTTTGCACCGAGTTTAACGGCATGGGTGTAGCGTCCTTCGGTGACGACTATGGCGCGGTCAAGTTCCTTTTCCTTCATCACTTTGTAGAGAGTGTTCATGGCTGCGATGCCGACGGTGGCTTCGCCTAAGATGCACCAGACGATTGCTCTCTCTTTGTCCTGTGGAATGTCGATGATGTAGGCGTATGCGCCTTCAAACTTTTCTTTTTCGATAAGCTTGTATTTTCTTAGTTTGATTAGAACTTCTGCTTTCCTTTCTTCGATTGTTTCAACTTTAGTGCTCAAACCACAAACCTCAAGGTAGAATACTCGCAACCTAAAACAAACATTTACCCTTAAACTTTATGGTTTATAAAACGTAAGATTGTATGCAACTTAGATTTTTATGTTGGTGACAAATCAAGCCCTAAAGAGATTACCAAAAAGAATTATAACCTTGGAGACGCATTGAAGAATGACAAGCATCGAACGTTAATTGCGTTCAGTTTTCCGAAACTAACCTTTTTGAAGGGAGAATTAATGAAAACAGTCGTTCTTTTAGTTGGAGTGGGTTTAACCATCTTAGCCATCGCCCTGTTCATGCCCTGGCTGTCAAATTTGGGAAGCGACTCCCCGAATTCTGCCATTCAGGCTTCAACCGTAAAACCTCTTCATACTTCGGGGCACACAATTTTGGATTCAAGCAATAATTTAGTTTATTTTAGAGGAATCGGTAGGGCGGGAGATTTAGATTCGCTTTCAGGAACTTGGGGGGGAAGGGGTGAAAATGTTTTTAGTTACGGAGAAAAGTGGCAAAATGACACGGCGGCTTTGAGGCAAAAGATGGATGAAACTTTCGCTTGTTACCGTAATATTTGGAAGGTAAATTTGGTTAGAATCTTGATACCTGTTGATTGGTGGTGGGAAAATAACATCAACCCAGCAAAAGAGTACGGTGGGGGTCCAGACCAGTTGATGAGTTACAGACGCTACATTGAACTCGTCGTAGAGGAAGCAGGCAAATACGGTGTTTACGTTGACTTGGTTCCCTATGAAGTTCGCAACTATTATGTTAGCGGAGACAATTGGGATGGAATCCCAGGAAGTTTAGGCACAGCAAGCTTGGCATATATGCATACAATCAATGTTGATGAGATGCAGGCATGGCGAATGTGGTGGACAAGCATCGTAAACAAACTCGGAAAATACCCAAATGTTATATTTGAAATGTGGAACGAACCAGACGACGGGTCAAATGCTGCCGTATCACCAGAGGCGCTAGCTTACTTTAGCTATGCTGTAGAAATGTACAAAACCATCCGTGTAACCGGTAACATGAACCTGATTTTTATGCAGTGGCATGCAAGTTTAGTTCCCGGGTTCACTGAACTTGACTGGGTTCCACAATTGTTTAACCAACTAAAAGCTTCCTTAGGATCCACGCCAAATAACGTTGCCTTCACAGCACATCCGTACAGGCGAGCACCTCATCCCAACTTGGAATGGTCCACAAACTACACAAGCATAAGGGAACAGTTCAACTTGCCAAACATGATTCCTGCAACACGCTCAAACGGCGTTGATGTTCCGTTAGTCTTCAATGAGATGGGCATCATGGCTGACCCCTCGGTTTACAGCAACGAGTACTATCCAGCAGCCCAGCAAGCTGAAAGCAGCTTTACTTTCGATCAAAAAATGCGGAATGAGCTATCTTTTTTTGATGCTATACTCCAGAACGCCAAGGATATGGGCATCGGCGTTTGCGCCTTCTATTGGATGCAGACAGGCGTTTGGCATGGCTGGGAAGCCTTAGTGGCGGGTGCTTGGGCGCCAAATGCGTTTTCACCGACACCTTCTCAAGCGGGAAAAATTTTCATAGACGCCTATTAGCCTAAATCCAAGCGTTAACAAAGGAATTTGCGGTTAGGCTTTTATGAGTTTGTAGCCCATTTTGTTGCCCATACCGTACTTGTATGCTAAATTGATTATCAAATTCCCCATAGCTTCAAGGTTGCGTGCTGCTTTTAGGGGTCCACAATCAACTGGGTCAAAACCGATGTCACGGGTTAACTGCGCCACCGTTTGTTTGGCTTTCAAATCATCTCCTGCGATGAAAGCAGTTAACTGTTCGCCAGCAACCTTGCCTGTGCTCTGGTTGGGTGCAAACACGGTGTTGAATGCTTTTACTACATGGGCTTTGGGCAGTTTTTTCTGTGTTTCTTCAGCCGTGGACGTGGTGCAGCTGATATCCAAATCCATGTTTGCTCCAATAGCATTCATTACGTCAATTACGGTTTTTCCATCTGCATAAGGTCTTATTTTTTCTCTGGCATCGTTTGCATTTTCGTGGGGTACTGCAAGGATGATTACTTCGCCCCATTTTGCTGCGTCTGCAACTGGTTCTGCTGGGTCGCGGTGGCCAAACTTTGTTTCGTATCCTGCTTTGCTTAAGCCACTGCAGAGTGCACTGCCAACGTTGCCTTTCCCGATTATTGCAATTTTCATGACTTATACCCTCAAAATACAAAATAGTAAAGTTTTATGGGTTCTTTAGAAGTTGTGACTGTATTGTGCCTACAACAAGTGCTTCTACGGGAAGCATAGGGGTTAATGAAGCTCTTGCTCGGAGGAAGAATATCCCCCCAAACTTGTTTTTGACCTCTGAAAAGACCTAAAACTTTCTGGGAAAATCCCTTACATGTTAGGGGCAATAGCTATTTATAAAAATGAACACTTAACTGTTTACAGTGATAATTTATGAGTCAAAACCAAATGTTCTGTTACCAATGCGAACAAACAGCTAAAGGAACAGGCTGCACTGTCGCTGGCGTTTGCGGAAAAACCCCTGAAGTAGCAACGCTTCAAGACCTATTAGTTTACGCGTTAAGGGGGCTTTCGCAAGTTGCAATCGAAGCCAGAAAAGCCAAAGTAAACGATGAAAAAATTGAACCCTTCATATACGAGGCACTATTTGCTACATTAACAAACGTCAACTTCGATGAAGAACAAATAGTAAAATACATCGAAACAAAGTTTGGCCACCGCGACCAACTGAAAAAGAAAGCGCAATTAGCAAGCGGATGTAACTGGTATGCTTACGAATGCGAAGCAATTAACATGATTTTGGAGCCTACAAAAGAAGGCTTAACAGCACAAGGCAAGCTTCACGGCATAAACTCAGACCGCACAGTAGACCCAGACCTTCATTCACTTCAATGGTTGCTAACTTATGGAGCAAAAGGAGTAGCAGCCTACGCTTATCATGCTTTCATGCTTGGCAAAAAAGATGACAAAGTGATAGAATTCATACAGCAAGCTCTCGCAGCACCATTAGACAAATCATTAGGCGTAAATGACTACGTTGGCTTGGCAATGAAATGCGGAGAAATCAACATTCGAGCAATGGAACTGTTGGATGCTGGAAACACTGAAAACTACGGTCACCCAGTACCCACCAAAGTGCCATTGGGACACAAAAAAGGCAAAGCAATTCTCATTTCAGGACACGACCTCATA
>JAMDCS010000032.1:1546-3262 GCA_023488835.1 Candidatus Bathyarchaeota archaeon | reverse complement strand
TTTGAAGCGATAACAAGTTCATTTGAAGTTGAAGACCAACTGAGAAAAAAATACTCCAAGCTATCAGGCATCGTTTCTATCGGTCCTGCCGGAGAGAACCTTGTCCGCTTCGCAACGGTGGTTTCTCAAAAGGGACGTGCAGGCGGAAGACCGGGAATGGGCGCTGTCATGGGCTCCAAAAACCTCAAAGCCATCGTAGTCGAAGGAACCCAGCCAATACCGCTTGCAAACCCCGCGGAAATGAAGCGGCTGGCAGTAGACGGCTACAAGGAGCTTTTAACTAAACCACTCTACTCCTTCTGGAAAAGACAAGGCACCATGTCAACGGTTGAGTGGTGTCAAGAAAACAGTTGCCTTCCAACCTTCAATTACAAGCAGGGCGTTTTTGACAAGGCTGAAGGCATAAGCGGGTTTACTATGGAGAAGATGAAGGTTTCCAACCGTGGGTGCCCACAGTGCAACATGACCTGCGGCAATGTGGTTAAGGATAGTGAAGGGAAAGATTCCGAGTTAGATTATGAGAACGTAGTTATGCTGGGCTCAAACATCGGTGTCGGCAACCTTGCGCAAGTTGCTACCTTGAACCGTTTGGCGGACGAGTTTGGGTTTGACGCAATTTCCCTTGGGAATGTGCTCGGGTTTGCCATGGAAGCCTCCGAAAAAGGGCTAATCTCCGAGAAGATTGGTTGGGGTGATTTTGAGGCGATTAAGGCATTGATTAATGATATTGCTTACAGGCGTGGTTTGGGCGCTGTTTTAGCTGAAGGCGTCCGCTTCGCAGCCGCAAACATCGGCATGGGCTCTGGCGATTGGGCGATGCATGTTAAGGGCTTAGAAGTCAGCGCTTATGATTGCCACATTGCGCCAGGCATGGCTTTGGCATACGGCACCAGTTCCATTGGCGCCCACCACAAAGACGCCTGGGTCATCACTTGGGAAATAAAAGCTGGCAGAGAAAACTATGATGACGCAAAAGTTGACCACCTCATCAAAACCCAACTCTTACGCGGCGGAGCATTCGAAGCCTTAACCGTTTGCCGCTTCCCCCACGGTTCGCTTGGATTTGAGCTTGAATGGTACCACAAATACCTGAGAGCTTCAACTGGGCAGGATTTTTCTATGGACAAGTTAAACCAGATTAGCGACCGCATACTCAATTTAATCCGCGCTTTCTGGGTACGCGAATATGGCGATAACTGGAACCGCGGCTTGGATGTTCCGCCCATGCGATGGTTCAAAGAACCCCTAACAGAAGGTGCTCTGAAGGGCTCAAGGCTTGATTTAGAAAAATACAACATCATGCTCGACACTTACTATCAGAAGCGCGGTTGGGACAAAAACGGAGTTCCAAAGGAAGAAACTTTGGAAAGATTGGGGTTAGCTGACATAGCAAGCCAGCTTAAGTTGAGCTAAGTCAGGCTAATATGACCTTGCAAAATACGCTGTTTCCTTAGCTTTCTCTCCACAGACTATGCAGCCGGTGGTTGGTTCCTCTACCTTGAAGGGTCGAATGCGGATGGTTGCGCCTGTTTCGTCCTTTACTTTGGCTTCGCAGTCTGGGCTTCCACACCATGCTGCCTTAATGAACCCACCTTTCTCTTCGAGCACTTTTTTGAATTCCTCATAGGTCTGCACCGAGGCGGTTTTGTCTTGCAGGATTGCTTTGGCTTTGGCGAACATGTTATCCTGTATCTCCACAAGCAGTTTGTCGACGAT
>JAMDCS010000032.1:0-1536 GCA_023488835.1 Candidatus Bathyarchaeota archaeon | reverse complement strand
AAAAAAGTGCTCGAAGAGAAAGGTGGATAGGATGTCTGCTTCATTAACTGGTGTCTTTTGCCCTGTGTCGCGTCGGACCATGACGACTTGGCTTTGTTTGAGGTCTCTTGGGCCCAGTTCGATGCGGATTGGGATGCCTTTGAGTTCCCATTGGTGAAATTTCCAGCCTGGCGTGTATTCATTGCGGTCATCGAGGATTACGCTGATGCCGTGGGTTTTGAGTGTTTGAGCGATTTCTTTGGTTTTTGCGGCGATTGCTTCAGCTTCTAAACCCTTGAATGGAATCGGAACGATAACAACCTGTGTTGGTGCAACTTTAGGAGGCATAATCAAACCCTTGTCGTCGCCGTGAACCATAACCATGGCGCCTATGAGCCGTGTGGTGATGCCCCAACTGGTTTGCCAGACGTAGTGGTCCTGTTTGTCTTCGCCGATGAATTTCACATCGAACACTTTCGCGAAATGCTGTCCTAAGTTGTGGCTTGTTCCCATCTGTAGCGCTTTGCCATCAGGCATAATTGACTCCAACGCTGTAGTGTAGAGGGCGCCAGCAAACTTTTCGCTGTCACTCTTGGTCCCGATAACCACTGGAATAGCCAAATAATTCTCCATTACATCCTTGTACTCGTTTAGGGCGTACATGACTTCAGCTTCCGCTTCCTCACATGTGGCGTGGGCGGTGTGGCCTTCTTGCCAGAGAAACTCCCTTGTCCGCAAGAACAACTTCGTTGCCTTGGTTTCCCAACGTACAATGTTGCACCACTGGTTAATCTTAACGGGCAAATCACGCCAGCTGCGAATCCACTTGCTGAACATGGCGTACATTATGGTTTCGCTTGTAGGGCGAACTGCAAGTTTCTCTTCAAGCGGTGTTTCTCCACCCTGAGTAATCCATGCCACCTCTGGAGTGAAGCCTTCAAAATGCTCGGCTTCTTTTTTTAGGAAGCTTTCAGGAATAAACATTGGAAAATATACGTTCTTATGTCCAGTCGCCTTGATTTTTTGGTTGACTACCTCTTGGATTTTCTCCCAAACTGCGTAGGCGTCGGGGCGAATAATCATGCATCCTTTAACAGGTGCGTAATCTGCAAGTTCTGCCTTGAGAACGACTTCAACGTACCATTCGCTGAAGTCTTGGTTTTTCTTTACGGTTACTCCAGTATCTGACATGCGAATTCTCTTCTTGCATCTTTTATGCCTACGATTGCATATAAAACCGTAACGGGAATAATTTCCGAAAAAGCAGATTCCCTAAGAGGAGTAGGTCCTATTGACAGAAAATCAGCCCATTAATATGTTGAAATTCAGTAGTTAAATTTGGAACGATTGAAGTAGCGAAAGCAAAAAAATTAGTTTAAAAAAATAAAAAATGTTATTTTCTGAATAGTCCCTTTTTTTCTGGGTAGTCTTTGCATTCGTAGATTCGCAGTTGTCTTTGGGGTTCGATGCGGCATCGTTTGCGTGCGTTCTTGCGTCTCAAAAGTGGCGCCAGTTGGAAGAAGGGGCATTTGGAACAGAGCGTGCTCATTTTCTTTT
>JAMDCS010000106.1 GCA_023488835.1 Candidatus Bathyarchaeota archaeon | reverse complement strand
ACGTAGAGCCCACCTTGGCAACGAATTTCCATCAGAGCCCTCTTAAGCGACACCTTCTTTACTTTAACCTGATATATGTACTTTTCTCGGATTAAATCTGCCCTTCGATGCAAAACACGAAGAGGCGTCTGCTGTTTAATACAGATGCCCGACAGCTTCTCTTCAATGGTGCGCAGGTCCTGGTCGGACGGTTCATTCTCAAACTCCGCCAGCAACCGATACTCCTTCTGGGCGTTCTCACCCTTCTTGAGGCGCCTAACCACTTCCTTAGTGGTAAAGCTTAAACCTAAAACCTCAACCTTGCCCACTGCACCAGCATTAACTTGAGCTTCAATCTGCTCTAAATCAACAAACCGCTTCTTAGGCTTGGAAACCTCAATCACAAACGGCCTCCCAGTTCCAAGCATCCGCGCATCGATGTCTTCGCGCCCAGACGCATGCAAAAACGCATCTTCACCCTGAGTTGCCAAAAGCAGCGGTTTAGAAGCCAACTCCTCCACCGATTCAGGGTACAGCTTGCCTGTTCCGCCGCATTCCTTGCAGCCGCGTCCTCGGCATTTGGAACAGAACCACTTCGACTGTGGAATAGTCCGTACCAGCTTGCGGTATCTGCCGGCGACGAAAAGCGGGTTAACTTGAAGGCGAAGGGTCTCAAGGAAAGGGTTGAACACCACCACTAGGTCTGGCGTTAGGTATTCTGCTTCTTTGCCTGTACGTTTAGCGAGGGCTTTGCCAAGCAACCGTCCGAATTCATGTTTTATGCTCTCGCCATAGCCAACGTTTACGGCGGCTTTGAACTCGTCTTCTCGCTCCTCAACCTTTGTGGGCAACTCAATCCCGACTAGGAATGTTGTGAACTCGCAGTCTGCGATGGCTTGCAGGGCTTTTTGGGTTAGGCTGTCGACCAATTCAAATTTGCCGTCACATAGGCTGCATTTGGTGTTTGGGTCCTGTTTTGGGAGGCGTTTTTTTAGGTGTTTTAGGGTTTCTTGGGCTTCTCGGCAGAAACCATTAGTTGCCAGAACCTTAAGCCGCTTTACGCCGTCAACGCCTTTTTCTTTGGCAAGGTCGTTAGCCTGCATGGTTAAGCTGACTTTCAAAGCGTTGCCGCGCACGTTGTTTTCCATGCTGTAACCCAACAGGGCGAATTGCCTGCCTAAACAGTGGTCGCAAAGCGGGTATTTGCTGAGAATCTCGTAGGCTTTTTCTAAAACATCCATCACGTGTAGCCTACTTTAAGCCGGGCATGCCCATTCCTTTGCCGCCCAGTCCAAAGGGCAGCTTCTTTTTATGCTTAAACATCTTGAGCATTTTACGCATCATAACGTATTGTTTGAGGAGTTCCTTGACTTCTTTTTCGGTTGTGCCTGAGCCGCGTGCGATGCGTCTTGCCCGTGAAGAATTCAAAAGCTTAGGGTTCTCTTTTTCCTCAGGAGTCATAGACTGGATGATAACACCCCATTTATCCAGGCGGCCTTCAGCGGTGTTGAGCATTTCTTCAGGCACGTCAGCGGACATTCCCGGGATCATCTTGAGCACTTTACCGAAAGGCCCCATTTTTTTAACCGCTTGGAACTGCTCGTACATGTCAGTTAACGTAAAATTGCCGCTCATTATGTCCTTGGCTTTCTTTTGGGGCACCTTGATTTCGGCGTCTTTAACTTTTTCCAGAAGCGTTTCTAAGTCGCCCATGCCTAAAAGGCGCCCGACAAAACGCGAGGGAATGAATGCTTCTATATCTTCGATTTTTTCTCCTGTACCGATGAATTTGATTGGTGCGCCAGTTGCTGCAACCGCGGAGAGTGCGCCGCCTCCACGTGAGGACCCGTCGAGTTTGGTCACTATGATGGCGCCGATGGGTGTGGCTTCATGGAAGGTTTTAGCTTGGCTTAGCGCTTGTTGCCCGATGGTGCCGTCGATGACCATTATGACCTCGTCTGGCTTAACCTGTTTCTCGATGTCTTTCATTTCTTTGATTAAGTCTTTCTCTTCTTTGTGGCGTCCAGCCGTGTCGACGATGATGAGGTCTCGGTCGGTGAAATGTTTGAGTCCTTCCCGCACGACTTTAACGGGGTCTTTGGCTTTTGCTTCACCAAATATTGGAATATTGATGCGTGCGGCTAACTGTTGAAGCTGCGCAAACGCGCCAGGACGATAGGTGTCCGCGCAAATCAACCCCACCTTTAAACCGCGTTTCTGGAAGTACCGCGACAGTTTGGCGGCATGCGTGGTTTTTCCCGAACCTTGAATCCCAACAAGCATAATGATTTTCTTTTTTCCCGGCTCCACCTTAAGCGGGACAGGTTTGTCGCCCACGAACCGAGTTAATTCTTCATAGACCACTTTGATGACGTGTTCGCGTCTTGAGATGCCGGGCGGCATTTTCTCGTTTAGAGCCCGTTCTTCGATTCGTTTGGAGATTTCCAGGACAAGTTGAACGTTAACGTCTGCTTGGAGCAGCGCCCGTTGGATGTCGCGGACCAGTTCCTTCACTGCCGCTTCGTCCACAACACCAGCTTTAAACAGCTTCTTTATGGCGGATGTTAGCGAGGAACCTAACTTGTCTAGTGCCATCGGAGTCTCCAGCCTAATCATTCTATTGTTCTTTTAAATAAAGATTACAGCGTAAAACCGTCACAATACAGGACATGTTGTTCTTTGAAGCCTCAGTTTCCCCATATTGAGTATTCTTCACAATTCAGACGGCTCTTCATGCATCATTGGCTTCAAGCAGAAAGGCTCCAAGCTAGAAAATAAACCTTGATGGAACTTAAACTAAAAACAAGAAAAGGCTAAAGAAATATTGCCGTAACTATTTTGCCCGGACGATTTTTACTCTGCCCAAAATTCGCCAGTACTCGATTTCTGCGCCCGCGACCATTTTCTCTTTGAGTTCTGCTTCGTCGGGGAACGGCGCATCAATGTACTCGTAAGTTTCAAGATCCATTATCTGCACGCCCGTCGGATTAACCGCGAAAACTTGACCTGTGCGTTTGTCGATTATGGGAACTTCTGCGCCTAAGTCAACTGGCTTTACGAACTGTCTTTTTTGGCCGTCGAAGACGCCTATTGCGACGATTCTTGCTTTAGCTGACCCGTGTTTTCCAGGTTTAGATTTAGCAATATCCACTATGCGGCAGGGTTCGCCCTCAATCATCATGTAGCCGCCAACGCGTAATTCTCCAACATCTACTGGTCTGCTCATACGCTCACCTCAGTTTCCCCATATTGAGTATTCTTCACAATTCAGACGGCTCTTCATGC
>JAMDCS010000069.1 GCA_023488835.1 Candidatus Bathyarchaeota archaeon | reverse complement strand
TAAGCGAAAAGTACAATATCAAAGTGGATGTTCCCTTGCAGTTTAACCTTGCACCTGAAGGCATATGGAGCCACCCAATCCACCGCAACATTGACGCCAGCATTGGAAGAACTGGGGGGAAGAAGGCGTTTCAGCAAAACTGTAATCAGCAAGTTTATCGCCGGGTACGGTGAAGCTGTCATCGCATACTGCAACGGCTATATCTTCGGGGTCCATGGCGTTAGGGTAGAGCTGGGTGGTTTTGTATTTGACGGTTGCATCAAGTAATTTGCCGTTTTCAAAGTGCAATTTGCCTCGGGCTGCACGTTTGGAGCCAAACCCTTTCGTGGAATGCGGCACCGTCAAAAGGGTTGTGCGGTTTTTCATACTGCGGCCCATGCAGGTGTATGCCTCCTCGATAGATGTGTAATCGCAGTTACTTTCCCGGATTATGTAATGCAACAAGCCGTCTTTGCTCTCTGTCTTCAAGGTTGAAAGCGGCATACGCAACGTGTAAAGCGAGAGGTCCATACCGAAGAACGCCGACAGCTCCTTTAACTGCGAATATTTGATTGAATCCACCAAATCAAGGTATGAGCCATTGCTGGCTTGCAGGCTTTCGGTGATGAGCGCCGCTTCTTTTTGGGAGATTAATGTTCCATCGTACTTCTTCACGTATGCTTCATCAATTTTGAGCTGGTCCGTTTTGACGTTGGCTGCTGGAAAAGCGCTCTGCCCGCTATCCACGATTGATTGTTTGAGTGGATTCATCGAGTAACGGTCTGGCTCTACATCATCTGTGTTTAGGAGGAAGGGCACGATGTAGCCTTGCGGGGGTTTCTTAAGCAACTCTGCAAGCGCAACTACGTCGCCGTCGTCGGGCTGATGTAAACCATGCTCATGGAAGTAGTTGGCGCAGGTTTCAAGCAGCCGGGTCCCGATGATACCTTGAACTTCCTCAATCGTCAACTGTGGATTAGTATATTCAACCGAACCGCGCAGATAGAACCGTTCATCGGAAAAGGGGACAGAAACTTTTTTGCCGTTAACATAACGGAACAACGTAACCTTACGGTTGCTATTCTGACCCTTCGAAGCAGCGGCGCCTTCAACTAGAACGTTTACTGTTGAAAAGGAAGCCTTCAAAAAATCCTCAAGCAAAAGTATACAGTAATCTTCCATAAATTATCCTCTTTCTAAAGATTCAGCCAAGTATATACAATTTTTTGCGACAACTGGTCCAAAAAACATCCTCACAACAGAAAAATCTTCCTTAAAGCCTAAAGTAAAAAGCATGTCTGCGAGGGCAGTCTCTTTTTTCGGCAACGCCACGTAAACGCTCTTGCCAGTTAATTTTGCAAGCACTGCTTTAAGCAGCGTAACAGCAACGTCAATGTTGCCCTCTTGGCACATTAAGGGTCCAACCCAAGCCATTGTCTCGTAAACTGTGGCTGCCACATACCCAACAACCTTGGTCCCCGCAGACTTATAATAGCTTAAATTACCTTTTTCAAGAATGATGGATTCAAGCAGTTTTGTTCTATCGCCTCCAAAACATTCCCTATCAAACTTGGTTATGGCTTGGATTTTTTGTTTTCCTATTTGAGGCAACGTTTCTTTTCTTGATGTTTTCTGGAGTTGCGCGTGTAAAAGAGCGTAATCCTCGTCTGCTTTAAAGCCCAGGTTTCCATAGAAGTTAATTAGATTGGGGTAAGCATAGAGCCCGATTGTCTCCGCTCCTTTGCCTCGTAAATAATCAATTGCATGCTTCACAAGCAAACTTCCCGCGCCTTTCCTGCGGTATTCTTCTTTAACTACGAGGTTGCCAAACCAGCCTACTTTCCCATAACTAATGCATGTTGCAATACCCACATGTTTTGAACCGTCAAAGAGAACAAAGCAGCCGTCTGGCTCAAGCTGAATCATGAATTGGAAATCTTCTGTTGCCATGTTCCAGTCCATGGTGTTGGCTAATTCGGTTGCAAAAGAGAAGTCTTCTGGGCGCATCAGCTTTACTTTGAACATAGGTGATAAACTGTAGAGGGGCCTAGCAATTAAGTTTGTTTATTTGAAAAAACAAGTTGATTACGATTTATAGCAAAAATGTTAGAACAACAAAAACCTTTATTTTCCAAGTTAACCCAATAAGATTGATTACTTTTTGTGACAAAATTATTGTTTGATGTTTAACGTGGTGAATAAATTATTTGGTTGCAAGATTAAGAAAAATTAGGAGACGCGTTATTGTCCTTTCTGTAGTTTGGATAATATTGTTATTAACAATGTTGTCCTTTTTGTCGGCTATTGTAGGCATATTTGACAACAATCCCGAAGGCCGAACCATTGTGAGCCTAAGTTGGGCTGGATACATCATTTCGCAAAGTTTCAACTCACAGCGTGAAGTTACCGCGATTGAGGCTTCATGGATAATACCGCAAGTTAATGCTTCAGCAGGTGACGGGCACTCTTCTGCTTGGATTGGAATCGGGGGCCAAACTGATAAAACCTTAATACAGGTTGGAACGGAACACGATGTAATAGGTGGACAAGAAATCTACGTTGCTTGGTATGAAATGCTGCCTAACCTTTCAGTAACAATAAATGGGCTAAAAATCTCTCCTGGAGACACGATTGCTGCATCCCTTACTTTGGTTGATTCTAACGCAAATATGTGGAATATAAAATTAAGCGACAACACAAACGGGCAAACTTTCAGCTTAGACGTTAATTATAAATCCTCGCTCTCTTCAGGCGAATGGATAATGGAAAGACCGACAGTAAATAAACAAATCAGCACTCTGTCAGATTTTGGACAAGTATCCTTTAGCAGTTGCTACGTAAACTTGAACGGCATTTTTGGGAGAATTGACAATTTCACTTTTTCTAAAATACAGATGATAAATCAGCTAACTGCACCATTGGCTTCTGTTTCAACGCTTGGTGAAGACGGTTCAAGCTTTACAGTCAGTTATGTAGCGGGAAATTGAAAAAACAGGCTATTGGCCAGCGGAAACTGTCGCTGAAAGAGCCTCAGAACTCTTCTGTATTTCTTTGGTAACGCTTGAGAGCATTTTTATACGGTTTTCTAACTTGCGTTTTTGCATGCTGGTTAACCTCTTGAATTTTGGCACCACATCGCCAACGACTGCCACCATGAAGTCGCGGTTTTTTTTCCAAAGGCAAAGTTAACGGAACTTTCACTGAGTAATAAGCGTTGAACATAGAGAATTCACTATTAAAAAAGCAAGAAAGCACCTTCTGGGCAAATAAGATAGTTACTGTTTTAGCG
>JAMDCS010000099.1 GCA_023488835.1 Candidatus Bathyarchaeota archaeon | reverse complement strand
GTTTTGGGTATTCCAGTAATCGTTGTTGTTGATTAGGTGCCCTTGATTGTCTAGCAGTGCGGGGGTTAGGTGTGTTACGGTGCCTTTCAGGATAAAGCCGCCGTCCGGGGTTAAGCTAAAGACGTATGCGCCTTGCCAAACCATTTGACCGTAAGCTGGAAAGTCTGATGGGTATTGCTGCGCTAATGTTTGATTTACGATTGCCAAGTCGACAGGAATTACCAGCAGGTTCTTTCCTCTGTCAAACAGGAACGCTTTTGGATCATTTAACACCGCTGAATCAGTGCCTCGGTCCCCAATAACATAATTTGCCAACTGCACAGGGTTGTTAACGTCGCTCACGTCAAAGAGCGCTAATTTTAAGCCTTGGTACCACGCAAAATTACCTTGTGCTGCAGCAACAGCTTCTTTGCCTACACCAATCAAATGCGTTTCGTCGTAAGGATGCAGATAATCGCTGTAACCTGGAATTTTGAGTTCACCGAGCACTTTTGGGTTTTGTGGCTGACTAAGGTCAATAACGAATAATGGGTCAGTTTTGATGAAGGTTACAAGATAGCATTTGTCGCCCATGAAACGTACCGCGTGAAGGTTCTCGCCCTGCCCGATACCTTCCAGTTTACCGATGATGGTTAAGTTTTGGTTGAGTACGTAGACGTTGTTGGTTTTTGATGCTTGTTGCTGCACAAAAGCGCCCATTGTGTATTGTTGCAGGTTGGTTGCTACCCGGAGGTTGCCGCTGTACTGATCCATCGCATACTGGTTTATTACGTCGCCGGGAACACTGCCTTGCGCCTCAAAAGTCAATTGCAAACCGTTAATTTTCACTCTGTAAATCGAAGTTAACTCGGTTCCGTTAGCCCAGTTGGGGTAAGCAACATAGATGTTGTCTGGTGAGACATACATCGTGCTTGCGCCGCTCATCAGCACCGTCATGTTGGTGGGTTGCTGTTGGTTATCCAACAGGTTGATACCGTAGAAGCTGGTGAACGAGTAGTAGTTGGACTGGTTCATGTCAGCATAGTAGATGCTTGTGGGCGAAGCACCATAGGCTACTCCGGCCTTGTAAACTGCGGGAACTGTAACGGCATCATTGTACACCATTGCGCTTTGGGTCGTTACTGCGTAAAGGTAGTTGCCTATCAATCGGGAGTTGAAGTAGCTTCCACTAGCCATGAAATTACGTGCTAGAACTGGATTTGCCTTGTTTGATATATCGTAAACGTTTATAGTGGTTGATTCATAGCTGAAGAAGGGCATAATCATCGGGTTGCCTCCGCTGGATGAGATACTGTTAGGGTACGTGTATTTGTTAGCTAAAACGACAAGTTTGCTACTGTCTGGGCTCAGGAACAAGCCAACAGGCATTAAACCACTTTCCAGAGGTATTTTAGACACCACCTTGGCGTTCTGAGGATCAGCACTTAAAATGTATACACTGTTGCTTGCTTGCGAAGAGTAACCATAGTAGATGCCGCTGTTTTGAGAGTTGGAAATTGTATAGATGTATTGTCCGTCGGTTTTGACGGTGTCAGCTTCATCTACTCCTGCAACTTGGATGTTAGTCGTTGAATAATCGTCGGTTGACCGCGTCCAATAAACGTCGGGCGAATTTCCTGGAGATTGCATTGCCGGCGCTGGAGCCAAATTCTCTATCCCCAGAGTGCCGCCTCCATAAGAATATGAGCTTTGAGTGTTGTTAATGAGATAACTTTTGAGTTCCTCAATAGATAAGAAAGTTTTCATGCCCAAAGTAGAAGGCGACTGCGAAATTGGAGTAATGGTCGGTCCTGGACCGGGCGAAGTGTTCGATACGACAGGTGTTTGTGAAGATGGCAGAATAGTTGGGGTTGAACCGAACACGTATACCATAGAAATCAAAATTATCGCTGAGAGGATTGCAACTGTTCCGTAGATGGTTGTTTTTTTCTTAACTTCTTGCTGTACCATAGTTTTTTTCTCCTTACTATACCATACGTGCCTTTTTATTTTATCCTAAGCATGCGAACAGCGTGTTCTAACTTTTAGAATGGCCTCATTTCCCACACACGATACGCTTCATACCAGAAAATCGTGCAAACGATGGCGCCAAACGAAATAATGAACAAGTTATCACGGGTAAAACTATGAACCAAAATCAGCAAGTAGGCAGCGTAGAATACGGTTGAGAATAAGGCGTAGAAGAAGAAGCGTGGAAACAGCAGCTTCCCCAACTTCACATAATGCCTAAGGACACCGATTTTTACTTGGCCGACCAGCACGTAGTGGCCGCCGACTTCCTGTTTTTCAACCAAGCCCAATTCCCGCAACTGCTCCAGATGGTGAAAAGCGATGCTGGGGCTGCTAAAATGTAGGGCTCGCTGAACCTCGCGGACACCAACTGGGCTGCCAGTTTTTAGTAGGAACCAGTAGACTTTCCAGGCTTTGCCGCGTAGAGCATACTCAAGCTCTGTTTCGCTGTTCCCATTCAACCAGTAAACCCTCAAAACCATAAGAGATTGCAGGGGGAATATAAGTCCAGTCATTAGTACAGCATGTTCACATAATTTAATCAGTACAGCACGGTTAAGGTCCTAGAAGAGTAAATAAAATTTGAACCTACCTTAAGGCAATACGGCAGCAGTTTCGACTTTACGCTTAATTCTTTTATAAAAGGCTTGGTTGCCATAAGACCTATTAAGAATATGTGTTTTATCCATATAGTTAATCGAATGTTTTTGTGAGGGCTAATCTTTTTGTATTATCGATTTTTTGGTTCTCGTCTATGTATACTCCAGAAGAAAAAAATTTTATTAATCCTAAGCGTCGCTATCCTTCTTTTATCAATCCGCCCCCTTAACATCCAAACTTACGTCGGAGCCCAGACCACGTACATTTTTAGCGATGGTTTTGAGAGCGGAAACTTTAACGCGTGGACAGGAGCCAAATCATATAATTTAGGCCTCACTCCAAGCGTACAAACCGCAACCACGTTCAACGGGACCTATGCTATGAGAATTGCGGTAGCGGATGGTGCGCGTGAAAGTGGCGTATGCGAATACAAAGACTTAGGCACCAGCTACACGTCCATTGATGCCAGAGTCTACATACAGCTAAGTGCAACACCCAAATCGGGAAGTGTTCTTGAGATTTTTGGGTTCTCCAGCAACGGTTGGCTTCCTAGCGCCGTCGGAACACGAGTTGACATAGTGAACCCTAACGGCACAGTTCAATGGCGCTTAAACTACTACAACAGCGGCTGGCAAAGCGTCTTTGCTGGGCCAATTAGCTTAAACACTTGGTACTGTGTAGAAGTAAAGTTGGTGCTTGGCAGCGGCACAGGGGAAACACGCCTCTACGTTAACGGCGCCGAGTTGGTAACTAAAACAGCTTTGGCTAATACAGCGCCTGGAAGTTCAGTGAGATACTTTTCCTTAGGAGTCGATGACGAGTTAGGCAACAATACGTTGAGTGCCTTTTTTGATTCCGTAGCTTTGGCCCAAGGGTATATTGGACCAGACCTACCCCCAGCACCAACGCCAACTCCAACACCAACAGCTACCCCAACGCCCACTCCAACGGCAACGCCTACACCTACCACTTCACCCACGCCGACCCCAAGCCCCACTCCAAAACCAACTGCCACACCAACTCCCCCACCGAACATTAGAACTTTAACAGTTTCAGTTTACGGCAGCGGAATCACTAGTCCGCCTGCAGGTACGAATAACTATACACTCAGCACTATCGTCACTTTGACTGCAACTCCCAATGCAGGTTCAAGCTTTGACCATTGGGAATTATTTAGCCCGCAAGGTTATGATTATGGACTAAGCCTGTTAAATCCAGAATGGTTAACGATGGACCAAAACTATTTGCTGCAAGCTTACTTTAAGACCAACCCAACCCCAAGCCCAAGTCCAATCCCTACACCTACACCGATACCCACAGCAACACCAATGCCTACCCCGACTCCAACGCCAACATCAACACCAACCTACAAAGAAGCAAACATCACCAAACCTATACAGGGAAGCTGGATTGCCCCCGACGGCACATTATATGCAGGTGTAAACCAAGTATTGTATAAAAGTCTCGACCAAGGCATAACTTGGCAACCCCTAATAACCTTTAACACTACAACGAGTGTGGGAATAAATTCTGTCTATGTCAACAGTTTAAACTATGTCTTTGTTGCTCCTGACACAGGCGCGATAAGCAGTAACTTGGGATTATGGCGAAGCACAAACGGCGGGCAAACATGGTCAAGAGTCTTGGTTGCATCCGCCGGTTGCACCATCTCGTCCGTGGATGAAGACTCTAACGGAAACCTCTTCGCCAGCATCTACACAACAGGCACTGTGGGCAACGCATCCATTAGCAAAAGCACCAACGGCGGCGCCTCTTGGACAACCGTTTACTATGATTCATCAGCTAGACATGTGCATGGTTTAGCAGTTGACAAAAGCAACAACTACATTTACGCTACAGTGGGCGACACAAGAGTCTCACCTTGGAACGTTTGCTATGTAATTCGCGCTACTGACGACGGCGTAGGCAACAGCAGTTGGACCAAAATATTCACTTTGCCTCAGATGCTTGCACTCAAAGTTGTTGATGCTGTGGCCCCAAATGGGACGCTTATTCCAGTAGCAAGACTATTTGCAACAGATTATGATAACGGCCAAATATACCGCACAACAGACGATAAAAACTTCAACATAGTACTTGACACTGGACAGCAATCTTACGGTTACTGGATCCGAACAAATGACCTCAACGGGTACATTTATGCTAGTTTTGTAGGCGGCGAACACCCTGCGCAGTGGGTGGCTGGAATCTGGGTAAGCACCAACAACGGTGTAAGCTGGTCGGTTTACAAAACTTTCCCCATCCACCACGCCTACTATGGTTCACTTTCAGCGAGCAACTTTTTCCAAGGAACCATGTACTACTCTGTCCAGTCAGATAGCGGCGACCAAAATGGAACGAAAATCTACCCTGACTATGGCGGTTCCAGCCAGCCCCAAAGCCTATATGTGTCCTTAGTTGACGTCTCACAATTGAACCTGGACATGCTTCAATGGATTATGCTAAGTTTAGGCTCAGCCACGGTTTTAACTGCTTTTGCCTTAACAATCATGAAACCGCCAAAAGCCTACTCAAAAACGACTTTGATGTGCAAAAAGGTGCTCTATCGCATATTCCATAGCAAGTTAAAAAGATAAAAAGAAAAGAAGAGGGTTAAAGAGAAGAAGCTATTTTGTTTTAGGTTCTTGTTTTGTTTGCTGCGCCAGGCATGCCAGGTGGCAGGTCGGGGAAGGTTGCGCTGACTCTTTGTTCTGCTACGGTTGCTGCTTCAGATAGGATTTTTGAGGCATCTTCGTTTACGGAGTCAAAGTTTAGTGACATTCCACTGGTTGATCCTGCTTCAAACATTAAGCCGCTGAGCATGTTGCCGATGTCGCCTAATTCGCCTTCTGCTTCTGGCAAAACACCGCCTAACCCAGTGCTGACACTGCGTAGAACGCCAACGCATGGCCCTAATGCCGCAACGACGTCGCCTAGTTCAGATACTGTGCGTATTCTTAGTGCTACTTGGTCTAGTGCAAGCCGTGCATTCATGATTAGTTTTGACATTTTGCGGATTTCAGCTAGTTCAGTTGCGTATATGTTTGCGTGTGCCGTGTCGTGCTGTGTGTATGAATTGACTAGTTTTGAGAATAGGGCTTTGTCTTTTTGTGTGAAGCGCTCGTTTGCTTGGTCTAGTTTGCTGATTTGCAGGTCTAGTTTTCTGCAGGCGAATTCTAATTGTGTCTTTAGTGGCGTGGGTGGCTGGATTGTTTCACGTATTGCTTTACCAAATGAGTCGCCTTCGTCTCTTTTTTGTTCCCATTTTTTAGCGAAACGTTCAGACATGTAAATATCCTCTTGAACACTGATTCAGCGCCATAGGTACTTAATCCTTGCTAACATGCAGATATATACGTCAAAACTAAACTGAAATTTTTTATCAGTAGTTGTGCAAAAAAAGCCCCTATGCCACAACAACAACCAACAGGTTGCCTTGCTTTTTGTGTTTTGTTGTCTGGGTAAGGTTTAGGTTGCTTTCTGGTTGTGCAGGCTGCCACAAGCAGCAGAAGACAGGTTACAACCAAAACACCAGCCCGTCCCAACCTCATAAACCTTAAGAACCAAGCAGGCACTATCTGTATTGGGGCTTACAGCCATGCCAGATTCTGAACGCCAACTTGGGGTCATTAAGGATATTCTGTTACCGCTCGATATACCCACACAATATGATGTCTATTTTACTGACAAGCGTATCGCAATTGTTTGTATGGGACACAGCAGCCGTTTCGACTCTGGAGCTTTAGAGCACCGTTCTTACCTTTTTGGGGTTGCACCAGAAGCATTGATAAATGCAGATGAGCAAAGAAAAAACAGGCAAACGATGGAAGAAAAAATCATCAGTTTACCTCTTGACGAAAAACTAAAACTAAGCAAAAAAAGCTGCTTCTATACTTACGAAGAAATAGAAGAGGTAAAGTTAATTTCAGGGAAAAAACCGAAATTTGTTATTTTAAGCGAAGAATGTGTTTCAAAATTTTCGCCAAACGAAGAACAGTTTAAGCAACTTACTGATTTATTGCCAACTATCGAAATGCTGAAGAGTAAAACCTCAATTTTCGGCAATTTGGCGTTGAAGTCTCTGCAAGGAGAATCGACTATTTTCTCCTGTAAATACTGTGGTTCAAAAAATGATGCTGATGCTGTATTCTGTGAAAGTTGTGGTATGAAAATAAAAGATGAAACTGACAATCCTGCAGAGTTAACTTGCCGTTCTTGCGGTGCTAAGAATAAAGTGCAAGCGTCATTTTGCAAGAAATGCGGTACACCCATGCGTGCTTAAGTGCCGTTGTTTATTTAATAACCCCGAAGATATACGCGAGCAGCCCAACTAAGAACAGATATAACACCACTTTTTTGATGTGCCTTGCCTTTTCCCGTGAATGGTCCCGCAGCAAAAGCACAGAGCACACGATCAGCCCCACATCGGTAACTAAAACAAAGGGAACAAACCAGAATCCCACAAGCCCCAAAACCCAAGTAACAGGGGTCAAAACAACGGCAAAAACGAAAAACGCTACTGCTGCAATCGCTGCAGTTTTTTCTCCAAACCTCACCGCCAGTGTCTTCACGCCTTCGGCACTGTCGCCTTTAACGTCTACGATGCCTTTTGTTATTTCCCTGCCAGTATTCGATAGAAATGCCATGGATGCAAACAACACCACATTCAACCCAACAAATCCCACTGCGGTTATGCTGCCGTAGATGAATGGGATGGCTACGCAGGCGCTGACTAAAAAGTTTCCAGGCAACCCGCTTCGCTTGCCGACAGTAATGTATGTTGCAGTTATAGCCAGAGACGCGGCTGCCACAACAAAACACAGAGCACTAACCAAACCAGCGAAAACAAAACCCACCGCAGAGAGCACACCGACAAAAGCCAAGGCTTCAGTAGGTTTTACTGTGCCGCTTGGGATTGGACGGTGGGGTTCATTTATGGCGTCGATTTTGCGGTCGTAGAAGTCGTTGATGACCATGGCGGCGGCGCAAAACGTAAACCCAGTTAGGAAACCGAACAGGATAGTGAGCCAGTTAAGGCTGCCAAGTTGGGGAGCTGCAAGAACCGCACCTACAAGCACGGCGAAACCCATCATTATGCAGTTGACTGGTCGCATTAACCTTATGAAGCCACCAAATTTGTTCATGCTGCTCTAACCGTTTAGATACTTTAGTTGGTTGAGGTTAGTTATAAAAATTCCATCTATTCATCGGTTTAACGCATGATTTTTATCAAAGATGAGTGTTAAAACATATGAGCAGCAATGAAAAATACGTTTCAACAGGTTCCCGCTTCAAAAAAGAGCAAAAAACAAAGAGTAATAAGGGCATTGTTGCTTGTGGCAGGCACGATTTCACTTGCATTTGGCGCAATCGGAATAGTCTTGCCTATTTTGCCTACAACGCCTTTTCTTCTGCTTTCCGCCGCCTGCTACCTTAGGAGTTCAGAACGTATGCATAAGTGGCTGTTGGGTAACAGGTGGTTTGGAGAATACATAAGAAACTACCAGGAAGGCAGAGGAATCCCATTGAAAACAAAAATCGTAGCAATGGCTTTCTTGTGGATTACAATAATTTTTTCAGCGTTTTTTGTTTTAGACAAGATTCTCATAGCTCAAGTTGCCCTGCTGCTAATAGCGTTGGGTGTAAGCGTACACCTCATAAGGCTGCCGACCCTGAAAAAGTAACCAGACGATTAATAGTAGACAAAGATACTTTAAAAAGATTGATAGCGCCATATCCTTATACAAATTGTTGGTGAAGCACTTGGGTGACAATTACGCGCCTCTTGTCGGAGACAACTATGCTCCAGAAAAAATCAGGGTAATCATTCCAGTAGGCGGCAAAGCCACACGCCTTCTGCCTTTGACAGCGGAGACAAGCAAAGCCTGCCTGCGCTTACTCAACAGGCCGCTGGTGGAGTTTTCGCTCCTCTCGCTGGCAAGTCAGGGCGTACGCAACTTTGTTTTCGGCGTCAAAGGCTACACCAACTACCGAGACCTCTACGATTATTTTGAGTCAGGCTACGGATTCTCCGCCCGATACAACATTAAGCCGCGCATCCACATAAAATATCAGCCGAACGTACCAGATTTAGGCAGCGCTGACTCCGCCCGCATAAACATAGATTACTACGAGCTCAACAACCCAGTCTTTGCGGTGCAAGGCGACAACATCTTTGACATAAAAGTCAAAAACCTAATCGACTTCCACAATGAAAAAGGCGCCTGCTTAACCATCGTGCTGCGGGAAGTTGACAACGTGGAGGGCTTAGGCATAGCGGACATCGACAAAAACTGTCGCATACAACGCTTCGTCGAAAAACCCATGCCGAAAGATGCCCCAAGTAACCTTGCGAACACGGGCTTGTATGTTTTGGCGCCTGAAGTTAGAAAGATTTTCAAAGAAAAAGGCATCCAGCAAATCGTAAAGGAAAAGAACCGTTTAGACTTCGGCTACGATTTTATTCCTTACGTTATCCAGACGGGGCGTCCAGTGTACGGTTACACGCTCAAGGGCAGCTGGTTTGACGTCGGCACACCCAAAAGCTACTTGGAAGCCATGAAGAATCTGCTTAACGGCGGCTTCTCAACCTTAAACGACTTCGGCGGAAAACTAAACGAAGGCGAACCCATTTGGGTGCAGGGTGAAAGTAACGATTCCGAAAAACGCCGTTTAGAAATCATTCAGAAAATCAAGCAGAAAAAAATCACGCTTGAAGGCGCCGTGTTGATTGGTCGGCACTGCCAGATTGAGGATGGCGCACGAATCGTTAATTCATGCATCGACAATTTCACGCGGATTGGCAGGAACGCTGTGGTAGCTAACTCGGCGGTCATGGATCGCGTTATAATCGGTGACAACGCTGAAGTGTATGACAGCATCATCGGTAGGCACGTGGTTGTGAACTCGAATTGCCATAAACCCACCAAAATCACCGCAGTCTCCGTCATAGCCGACGACGTCACCTTGGAAGAAGGCTGCTCACTCACCGCAACAAAAGTTTACCCACACCAACGCATCCAAGGCGAATTCCAAAACCAAACAATAATCGCGAACTGAGATAATTATTAATTGGGGTGTAAAATGAGTAAAGCTAAGAGCGCAAAGAAGAGCAGCAATTACATTGTTGAGAACCTAACAGAACTGTTAAGTGGCTTAGCTAAAGGATCACCGCTTAAGGAGCCAGTGAAGAAAGAGCTAATAAAGGCATCAGCGGCAATGGTGGAAAAGAAACTAGCAGGGTCTAAGTAACAACAAACATGCAATGATGGATAAATTAAGCTTTGAACCACTTAAAAATCAGGTACTTAATCTCTTTCGAAGCCATGTCTGGCACGGCGATGATGAAGCGTTTGCGCACCGTCGTCGCCAACCTGCCGTTCTTCACGATTTCAGTCGCGGAGATGTCTGAGCCCGCCTTCTTCACCGTTACCATGTAAGGCGCATGTTCCACGCCTGGACCATACTTGTAGACGGCGAAGTCGCAGCCAAACTTTATTCCCGGCGTAACAATTAAGCCGCTGTCGCGCAGGTCATGGTAAACAGCGTATTTTTCCTCAAACCCATCATAGAGCTGCTTGGCTTTCTGCCGCAGTTTCCTAAGACTAACCGCAGTCTCGCCAGGGTTCTCGTAAATCTCGATTCTTTCAACCTCAGCAAGGTAAAGCCCCTCCATCAAATCCAAAATAAGCGGCACGTCAAACTCGGGGATTTTTGGTTTAGGAATGCCGACGGGTTTGCCGTAGTAAGCGGTTTTGTAGAGTTGAGAACCCTCCGTAGAGTCCCACACTACTAGGAAGTTTTCGATGAGTTCAACCTTGATTTTCGGCATCTGCGTCGCTCTTGTTTACATGATGAATGAGATTGTGCTTGCGGCGTCGGCTGCGTCTTCAGCTTTGTCAGCGGAGTTTTCCAGCAACTGAAGCACATCCCGAAGGAGAAGGAGAACGGGCACCTCGAATTTGCTGCTTAAAACTTTTATGGTTAGGGCGCGGTATTGGTCGTCAACGATGCGTTCTGCGATTTCTACGTCTTTGGCGCGTTCAAGGGTTTTTTGTGGACCGTAGTTTAGCACCATCATGGTTTCGCGGAGTTTAAGCACTGAGTCAAGCACAGCTAGGGAAAGTTTCAGGAGGTCTTTTTTAACGTCTGGCGAGATAACCCAGTTGTGCTCCATGATTTCAACGAGGTAGTAGGCGATGCCTTCTGAGAAGTCAGCTATTTCGCTTGATAAGTTGGTGAACCGCAGGAAGTCTTCTCGGGCAATCAGGATGGCGCCTATTTCAGCTAGTTCCTGTGATACCATGCGTCTTGCCTTGATGACTTGTTCTTCGCCTGTTTTGATTTCGCTAAAGAGTTTCCGGGCGTTTTCTTTGTCGCCGCTTGCAAAAAACTCGACCAGTTGAGGGATTTTTCTTGAAACATCTACAACCTTACGTAAGTTATCTTGACAAGCATTTAGGGCGCGCCTCTTCACGCGCTCTTCTGTTTCTGCTGGAAGTACCAAACTTTTTCCCCCGTCTATAACAATCCCTAATCTATCATGTGTACTATTTGTGTGTGTATTAAAAAAGATAGCTACTTAATCTTTGATAATGCTTCCTAGTTGTTCAAAGTTTAGTTTTCCTTCGAAGTACTTGTGCAGTTGCTCAGGTAAATCCTTGATTGCGGTTCGGATTTGCTGCCAGCTGTCTCGGTCGCGGATGGTTACGGTGCCATCGTTTAAGGTGTCGTAGTCTATGGTTATGCCCAGTTGTACGCCTGCTTCGTCGGCTCTTGCGTACCTTCTGCCAATCGAGCCTGTTTCGTCGTACTCCGTCATGAAGCCCTCGCATGCCAGCAGCCTCTGCACTTCTTTGGCTTTGGCATCTAAGCCGTCCTTGCCCATCAACGGGTAAACGCCAACCTGAATCGGCGCAATGCTCCGTGGGAAACTCAAAACAACGCGGTCATCTTTTACGCCATAAGCATACTCTAAAGCCACGTAGAAAAGTCTGTCTGAGCCAAAACTGGGTTCCACAACATGTGGAATGAAGCGTGTTCCGCGGACGATGGTTTTTTGTCGGCTAATATCCACTTGTTCTGGGAAGACTTGGTAGTTGCCTGCCATGTAACTGCCCTCTTTTTGCATGGCATCCGCCACTTCCTGCGCTGGAACCTTGGCAAGCATCGCCGCCACTTTTCCCGCGTCTCCCTTGTACACTGGACCAAGCTTAGCCATAATCGGCTTCACAGCAAGCTCTTCTTTCTCCACTGGGGTAGCGTATTCTTTGTAAACGGTCATGTCGACGCCGCTGGCTTTCATGTGACAGGACAAATCGTAGTCGGTGCGGTAAGCATGCCCTGAAACTTCCACCCAGCCCCAACGATCCACGAGCACTTCTTGGTCGAAGCTCTGGGTGCTATAGTGGGCTTTTTCCCATGTGAGCTTTTCGATGAAACGTTGTTTGTTTGCGGGTACACCAAGTTCAGTGAGAAGGCGTTTTGCCATCGCCATGAAATAAGCTTGCCATTCGGAACGGATGATTTTTTTGTCAAGGGCTTCTCGCACGGTTAGTTCCGTTGTGTCTTCGCAATCTTTCAATCGGGTTTCACACAAAAGAATGGGCAAAACCTCATTTTCGACTTCCTTTATCTTGTCGCAGCATGGTTCTGCTGGGTCAAAGAAAAACTCCAAATCAGCAATCGTGAACTCACGGAGACGAATTAAGCCTTGGCGCGGCGAAATCTCGTTGCGCAACGCATGCCCAATCTGGATGCAACCGAACGGAAGACGCTCCCTTGCAGCCGTGTAGAGCCTGTTAAACTCCACAAAGATGTTCTGTGCAGCTTCAGGCCTGCCGTAACCGACCGCGCCCGAATAAGGTCCAATTGTTGTTTGGAACATGGTTAAGTAACGTTGGGGTTCGCCGAATTTGCCGCCGCAGTCAGGACACACGACGCCGTGCCGCTCAATTTCTTGCGCTACCTCTTCAAGCGTCATTTTTTCTGCTTCGGCGGAGCTTATGTCTTTTTCTTCCAGCAAATGGTCTGCTCGGAAGCGTTGATGGCAGTTTTGGCACTCCACCATCGGCTCCTTAAAATGGTCAACGTGACCAGAAGCCTCAAAAACCTTGCCCGGCGCGATGACAGATGACTCCATCTCGTAAATCCCAATCTTCTTAACAAAAAGCTCCCTCAGCTTAGCCTCAACATTCTGCTTTAGGCGTGTGCCAAGTGGACCGTAAGTTACAAAGCCGCCGCTACCACCATAAATCTCAAACGACGACCAAAAAAAACCTCTACGCTTAGCTAACTCGTTTACTGCAACGAACTTGTCGCATGCTGGTTTGGAACATTTAGCTTCAGTGCTCAATTTCTAAGACCTGTTTATTGGTTAGAAGCCACTAACAATTAAAACATTACCATAAAGAAATCAAGCCCTCATCATAAACAGTTGACGCTACAATTGATGAGATAACGCAGATAGTTCTGTGCATTTGCTGCAAAAACACCGCTTTCATGCGATGGATACATATTATCTTTACATTTTGGTGTCTGCAGTTGTTGAGCCTTTATATAAGGGGGCTATAGAAAAAAATCACAGCTAAAGGAGACGCTTCTTTGGCTTAAGAATCGTTGGCTGGGATTTGGGTAAAGTATATAATCACTTGTTTATACCTCTGTTTTTAATTCGGGTGCAGAAACCACTTGGAACCTCTCACTAAGCCAAAGCTAACTTGGAAAACTGCGGTTTTTCCGCTGCTTGGTTTAGTTGGGTTTTTCCTCTACATTTACCTGTTCAAAGTGGACATTTTAGGCATCCTCGCCACAGCCCAAACCGCAGATCCCCTCATTTACACTGTTGCCATAGCGTTTGGTTTATTGGAAGTATTATTCTTCACGGTTTCGTGGCGAGTGCTAACCAACTACCTTAAAATTAGAGTCACTGTTGTGAGAGCTTACCTCTACGTTTGGTATGGATTATACGTTGACACCATCGTTCCAGCCCAATCCATAGGTGGAGAAGTAACCCGAACATACTTGTGCACAAGGGACAAATGTGGTCCCTTCGGAAAAGTGGTAGCTTCACTGTTTACTCATAGGCTTTTGGGCATGGCACTAAATGTTGTTGCCCTAATCGCAGGAATCGTGCTGCTAACTTTTGGAGGTAAAGTTAACCCATTAGTCTTCAACGCAATTATACTGGTCGCTGCGGCAATTGTGGGAATAATCGTTTTAATGTTCGTTTTGTCTTTCAAGCAGCAATGGACCTTAAAATTCATTGATTTTGGAACCCACTTTGTCTACAAAATTACATTCGGAAGAGTAAACCTTACAAAACTAACGGGACAAGCCGTTGAAGTTACCGAGCACTTTCACGATTCAATGAAAGAGTTCCGACACAACCCAAAGGCTATAGCTGGCTCATCGTTCTACTTGGTTATTTCTTGGTTTTTCAGCTTAAGCATACCATACCTCGTGTTCTATTCGCTTGGTCACCCTGTTTCATTGAGCATAATCATCGTTACTTCAGCGATATTCTTAGCTGTCAAAGCAATTCCAATAGGCATACCTTTTGAAGTTGGGCTTCCAGAAGTAGTGATGACTACGCTGTACATTTCAATGGGAATTTACGGACCTTTAGCTGCCACAGCCACTATTCTTGTAAGAATCGTAACTTTGTGGTTCCGTTTCTTCATCGGTTTTGCAGCCCAACAATGGCTTGAACTAAAACCCGCAGTAATCCCAGCCGTAAACACAGAAAAAACTAAAATCCCCCCTCAACCCTAATTATCATAAGACCAGCAAAATGGAAGTAAAAATCGAAACCGCAACCCTCAAACTCCTTGACCAACTCTACCAAATCGAAGAGCAATGCTTTGACCAAGAAGCCTTCACCAAACGCCAAATAGCCTATTTACTAACTGACTACAACACCATAGCGCTGGTAGCTAAAGCAAACAGCGACATAGCAGGATTCATAATCGCTCAAGTGGAAGTTGAAGAAAACACCGAGTTCGGACACATTATAACAATCAACGTAGCCCCAAACTGCAGACGCCAAAAAATCGCCACAAAACTTCTCCACGAAATAGAAAGCCTCCTAAAACAAAAAGGCATAAGCGAATGTCGCTTGGAAGTCCGAGAAGACAACCACCCTGCAATAAAACTCTACCACTCCCTCGGCTACCAAACAATGGGCAAACTAGAAAAATACTACGGCAAAAAACACGGCATATACCTCAAAAAAATACTATAAAACTTCATCGCCCCAAAATAGAGCCCATGTTTCAATTTGGAACAACGTTTAAATGACATGATGCGGTGTGGGTTGACGGTGGGGAGAAATGGGAGAAACCCGTGGAAGAAAATCGAACGAGCAGACCCTTGTCCAAACCATTGTTGTTTTAATTCGCAATACTACATGGCGATGCGGTAAACTCGAAAAATCCATCGTCAAGCACCTCTACAAGCGTCATGAGAATTTTGGCAAACCAGGCGTTTCTGTCAGGGACATAATGCTCAACCTAAACATTACCGGCGAGAAAAAAGACGAATGCCTCGATGCCCTGCGAAGGCTCGAGAAAAGAAATATTGTGAAAATATCGCCACTCTAATCTTCTTTTATTTTTGTAGAAGCTGTTTTGCGCCATTAACCAGTTAGGCACGATTTAGGTAACTACTTTAAGAGCTCTGCCTCGCTTGGCGGCTGCTTAATCAAACCGTGCTTCATCAACAGCTCAGTTGAGTCCCGAGCATTTTTAATGATAGCCGAAGCTCGCTCATACAACTCCTGCCTACTCGGCTTCACACGTGCAACACCCTGCTCAATGGATTTCAACGCGCATGCAACGGCTTCTCTGGGAAAAACCTCCCACTCATCCATCCTCGGCAAGATGTCTTTTTCACTCATTCCCCGCTCCTCAGCAAAATCCGCCAGCTCCGTTGCCGCTGCGATGCACATGTCATCAGTAATGGTCTTCGCCTTAACATCCAAGACGCCACGGAAAATCCCCGGGAAACCAAGGCTGTTATTCACTTGATTTGGAAAATCGCTCCTGCCTGTCGCAACAATCCGTGCACCTGCCTCTTCAGCGGCCCAGGGCCAAATCTCCGGAATCGGGTTAGCGCACGCAAAAATTATTGCATCAGTCGCCATGGTTTTTATCCATTCTTTCTTTATGGTGTTTGGACCTGGTTTTGAAGCTGCAACGACTGCATCGACGCCTTTGAAGGCTTCTGTGATGTCGCCTGTTCTGCCTTCAGAGTTGGTTTTTTGGGTTACGTCGTATTTCCAGGGGTCTTCCTCTTTGGTAATGTCAGCTCTGCCCTTGTAGATTACGCCTTTGCTGTCAGCAAGGATTATGTTGCCTGGTTTAACCCCCCATTTCATGAGCACGTAAGCTGTCCTAATGTTTGCGGCTCCGGAACCAACTAGCGTGATTAGGCTTTCTTTAGGTTTTTTGCCCACGAGTTTGAACGCGTTAATTAACCCTGCCAAGATTACTGTGGCGGTTCCCTGCTGGTCATCATGCCACACAGGCACCTGCATCTGTTCCCGAGCCTTCTCCAGAACATGAAAACACTTGGGTTTCTCGATGTCCTCAAGGTTAATTCCGCCAAATGAAGGCTCCAGTGCCTTGCAAATCCTTACAATCTCGTCAGGGTCTTTGGTTCGCAGACAGATTGGAAAAGCGTCAACTCCGCCTAAATACTTGAACAAAAGCGCCTTGCCCTCCATAACTGGCAACGCCGCTTCAGGACCAATATCGCCTAAACCTAAAACGCGTGTCCCATCGGTGACTACGGCAACGTAGTTCCAGCGGTTAGTTAACTCGAACGATTTTTCTGGGTCAGCTTGGATTTCTCTGCATGGTGCAGCGACGCCTGGAGTGTACCAGACTGCAAAATCATCCGTGTTTCTTATGGCGCATTTGGGGATAACCTGCATTTTTCCCTCGTAGAACCTGTGCATCGCTGGAGAGAGCTGTGCGGGTTTTTTGGCTTTTGCAAGTAACTCTTCCACTGTTGGTTTGACATCAGATTTATCTGCAACCATTCAAGACAACTCCGTTCAACGGTGAAAAACGCTGCTGAGCATTTAAGTTTTTATTAAAAAACCATTAAACAATAACCTGACAGAACCCTAAGCATTTAGGAAGCAGACTAAAAGGAATAATTAAATTAGATAAAAATCAA
>JAMDCS010000094.1 GCA_023488835.1 Candidatus Bathyarchaeota archaeon | reverse complement strand
CCATTCTTGAACGACGGATTTACCCTCATCTAAAGCCATGTATTTGCCGAAAATGTATCCGTCCCATGCAGAATATTTGCCCCCAACGACTGGTTTGCCAGAAGCTTTACTGCCAGTGAATTCTGCGTGTTTTTTTGGGTCCGTGTAGGCGTCATAGATTTGTTTTGGTGAAGCGTTGGGAATAATAACCGTTTGTTTGATCATTGCAACCTCTTTTTTCAAAAATTTTCACCTACGTCTAATAATGGTGGCGGCTTTATTTTGTTTTTTGAATTGGCTAAAAGTTATTGAGGAAGCAGGTTTTGTTGGGAAGGGTTTTTAACCTGTAACACGAAATCCATAGCTATGGGCAGATGTACAAGAACCGTTGGTGAACGCCGCCTCGGCAGAACCATCTACAAACTTGGCAACAGCGTAGAACTCAGTAGCAAAGAGGGTAAAGCTAAACTGTCCGAGCAGAAAAACAAGCAAACAATTCAGACCAAACAAGGCATCAGCGAGGATTCACCCGTTCAGAACCTGCGTGATCCCTTGGCTTGGAAAAAGAAGCAACCCGAACAATAGGGCACATCTTTTAAGAAAAAAAATATTTTTGCGTTGTAGCTCCCCATGTTGGGGATGGGTTTGCTGGGGCTTCTGGAAATTTAGGAGAAGAAAAACATTGAAAACCACGTAGGTCACAAAGCAACCTGCAACGTTGCGGTAAGTGTAGACCAAAGGGAAGCAGAGCAAGTAATCGAGTTCAAGCAGCAGGAAGCCCAGAGTCTAACCTCTTGTTGGCGCCTTTAAATAAGGGAGGGGGAGGTGCTTCTGAGGCAGGTAGAGCCTCTCTATGTTGCTTCATATAGGGGATAGGGGCTCGTCAGAGGAACAGACCCAGTTTCATAAAAAAGCTGCAGCGGCCCCAAAATAACTGCTCAACAACCCCGCCGCCCAGCCAACAACCACACAAACCCTGCAAGCCCCAAACAACAAACGCACAACCTTCACGGCTCCTTTTCTGCAGTCGTTGAGCCTATAAATAAGGGGGGTATAGAAAAAAATCGCACGCTAGACCTTTATTTTTGCAGTAGTATAGTGTATTGGTGATTTTTTGTCAGCATCATTAGATGTAGAGAGCGACTGGAATTTCAGGATATTCGATAAACGGTTAGTTGTGGTAAAAACCAAAAGCGAAGCCATTCATAAAGTAGCAGTCATGGATGTGCAAACAAATATTATGTTCATGGTTATGATTCCCGAGAATTCTGCCACATCCATCCAACAGCTAGTCAGCGGCAAAGAATACCTCTTCAACCTCAAAGTGGAAACCTCAAAAAACCTCGACAACGTCAAAGCAGATGCTATTAGCTTCTTTGAAGCCGTTGACATCGACCAAACAATGGAAGACTTCATCAAAGCCTACTGGCTTTACCCCACCAAAGTACGATTCCAACTCACAGAAGCTGAAGAACCATAAACACGCTTAAGTGAAATTTACCGTTCCAGAAATGCCTGCCAACGCATTAGGCGTTAACTCTATAGCCATAACATAAGGCTCAGGAATCTCTGGAACATGCCGAATACCGAACTTTGCTGACGACTTAAAACCAAAACGACCATAGTAAGCTGGGTCACCGACAACAAAAACCGCCTGATAACCCAACACTTTTGCTATCCGAAAGCTCTCCTGAACCAGTTTAGACCCGATTCCACGACGCCTATACGCCAATGCAACCGAAAGTGGCGCCAAAACCAATCCTTCAAAACGCTGCGTACCAGTCAATACATAAGTTTTAGTCAACATAATGTGGCCAACGATTTCGTTATCCCACTCGGCAACTAAAGCAAGTTCAGGAAGGTAACCGCTACTCGCACGCAGTCTATCCACGTAGTTTTGTTCGTCGCCATTACTAACTTTGGCTGTCTCGAATGCCACTTTAACCAAATTAAACAAAAAACCGAATTCACCGGGTTTTTCAGGTCTAATCTTCAAGCTCATACGCTTCTAATGCGTTTATCGGAGCACCATGTTGACGAATTTTTCAGGATTAAACAGCTCCAAATCCTTGTAAGATTGACCCACACCGATAAAGAGAATCGGCTTTTGAGTAACAAAGGTAACGCTAAGAGCAGAACCACCTTTGACATCTGCATCCACCTTAGTAAGAATAGTTGCGTCAATGCCAACAGCTTTGTTGAATTCTTCAGCTTGCATAACCGCATCGTTACCAATCAGGGAATCAACTGTAAATATGGTGAAGTCTGGTTTGACGACACGTTTGACTTTGATGAGTTCATTCATCAAGTTCTGGTTAGTCTGCATACGACCAGCAGTATCAATCAAAACGATGTTAATTCCATGAGCTTTAGCATGGTTAACTGCATCATAGGCCACTGCAGCTGGGTCACCACCATAGGTGCTCTTAATCACCCGTATACCAAGCCGTTTACCATGCTCCTCTAACTGCTCAATAGAGCCAGCACGATAGGTATCTGCACCTGCAAGCACCGTTGAGTAACCTTTTTCCTGGAAAAACTTGCCAACCTTTGCGATGGTGGTTGTTTTTCCAGTGCCGTTGATGCCAACAAACATAAGCGTCAAGGGTTCTTTCTTTTTGCGTTTCTCATCTGCCTTCTGTAGCAGATCAATGCGTTCTTTAGTTAACATAACTTCAAGCAGAACTTGACGCAGACTCTCATCGACAATCCGTTTGCGATCCTCAAGACGCTTAACCTGCACACCATCTAGCCGCTTAACGAGGTCATCACAGATTTTGTCCGCTACAGGAAACGCAACATCATTCTCTGCTAAACTCATTTTAAAATCAGATAAAATAGGAGCTAAACTTTCAGTCTTAAGTTCGGTTGTTGTTACTTTAGTAACTAAGCCTTTAAAACCGGACTTAAGCTTCTCAAACATCGGCTCTACTGTTTCCCTACTCTTGATTGGGATAACAACGATTCAAGTCGGCCTCTGCCGCTGTTAATGCGTTCAGCCACTTGACTGAATTGTTGCTGAGCAGCAGTCATGGTCTTCTCAAGCTCATCTAAACGCTCTTTTAAAGTCGCTTTTGCTTCAGAGAGAGGTTTTTCAACAGAAACACCAGAGCCCATGCCAACAATCACTTTGTTGGAGTCTGCAAGTTTAACTTTAACGTACGAGCTACCACCGATTGGAACCAACATTTCAACGTTCTCTTTCTCTTTCTCAATACCATCTAAAGTCGCATTTGCATATGTTAAGTCAGCGATGGCTGCATTAACCATACTGATACGTTGCTGTAGCGCCTCAGCTGTCTGCTCAAGATAGCGCATT
>JAMDCS010000034.1:2015-3300 GCA_023488835.1 Candidatus Bathyarchaeota archaeon | reverse complement strand
TTCGGTTTGGAAAGTTAGTACAATACTGCTCAATACAATAATTGACGTTATAGCTATTGATAAGTCAGAAAGCCCAAGCTTCATAGATATCCCTAAACGGATGTTCCAATAAGATTAAAGTTGTTAATAAACAATAACCTTAAAATTGACAAGCGTCTTGGTGTCTTGTTTGTATAATGTTTTTATTTAATTTCTCATATAGTTCAAGAGGTTTTTTGTAGTGCAAAGGCCAGTGGCAAGGGCTAAGTTGGAGATTGTGGTAAAACATACTGTTTCTGTGGTCCATCTTGTGCAAGCGAATTTTTATCGAAAATGTAATCAACCCAGAAAAGCCTTTTGATGCAATATTAGGCAAAAAGTTACTCTTGAAATTGTCGTTGTCCAATTTGAGATAAACGGATCATTTTTCTTTGCAGGAAAATGAATCAAGGGCTTTGCTAATGACGAATTTGGCGGTTATTGTAGCTATTTTGGCTTTTTTTGTGGGAATTAGAAATTTACGTCTTCTTAAAACCCATCACTTGTTAAGAAGAGCAGTGCTTTTGATGGGAGTAGCGCTCGCAATATCTATCGCCGTTCTTGTCTGGCACTTTGGCTTCCATCTCTGAGTCTGGAGCGTTGTGAATACCATTAACAGTACAGAAATGGATGTCTTTCTTTTCCATGGTGTGAATTTACCTCTCCTTCTTTGTGTTAACACCCTTTAGAATCCTGCCTGCTCCAAATATGATTGAACGTCTTTCTCTTACTTCAATGCCTAACCTTTTCAACGTTGTCTCAATATCAAATCCTATGAACTCGGTATAATAGGTCTCATACAATCGGACGAAATTGTAGATGAAAAGTCGCATGAGTCCTTTCTTAGGAAGATCATAATCAACGATTATTATGGTTCCGTTTGGTTTCGTAACTCTAACCATCTCTTCTAAAGCATGCTCTCTTACAGTTGGAATCATGTCATGTAGGGCAAAAGACACACTGCAAACATCAAAGCGGTCTCTCTCAAAGGGCAGGTTTGTGGCGTCTGCAACCTCAAACTTTGCATTCTCAAACTTGTTTCTTTTCATAGCAACCTTAAGCATTTCTTCCGACAAATCGATTCCTATGACATCATGACCTTTCTTTGCAAATGCAAAAGCTTGCTTACCTGTTCCTGTTGCTATATCAAGAATTTTCAAGCACTTTTTTGTATTCGCTAAACTAGCAACTTCATCTCGCAACATGGGTGCTGTAAGTGACAGCAAAATAAACATAATGTCATAGGAATCGATTTGTCGGAAGAAAT
>JAMDCS010000034.1:479-2005 GCA_023488835.1 Candidatus Bathyarchaeota archaeon | reverse complement strand
GCTATATCAAGAATTTTCAAAAGGGGAAAACTCTGACTGCTTGGTCATATAATTTCTAAACCGTGCAGTATATGTACCAATATTATTAAATAAAATGAGACTGCAACGCTGGTATGTAGGAACCTCCAAGACCTATACGTTTTTCTAGCGAATTGGAACCGCATCAGAAAGCCCGTAAAGACCAATATGATCATGGCTGGGTAGAGGACGATTCCGGTTCCTAACTCCGGAAAAGCCTGTGGCGGTCTAGTGACTTCTTGAATGAAGTGGATTGATACAAAGGCAACTGAAATCAAGCTACCGAAAACATGAATCGCCATCAAAGCTTTGCTTTTCCCTGGGTAACGTCGCTTCAGAAAATAGTATGCAGGGGTGAAGAATGATATGAACAACACTCCAGTCCAGCTTAGCCAATGGTGAATGTTAAACTCGCCTATGAGAATATGCAAGCGCAGAAAACGGAAGTAAACCATACCCATAAAAATAATAGCTATAACAATAATCAGTATGGCCAACCAAAGTGACACATTTCTAAGTCTACTTTTTTCCAAGAATAATCATCTCCGAAAAGTATATCGCCGTTATAAGAACTAAATTAACTATGAGGGCTTTAGTTTAAAAATATACCGCTTACAGCCAACGCAGCTTTTGCATGGGTTTGATTATTTCTTAGAGTTACATCAGGTTTCTGTGGGCTCCTCAGACCCTTTGAATCCTTCCTCATAAAAATTGGAAACAGTCTTTAACACTTCACCCATGGCTTTATGCACTTCCTTCTCAGGGGTAGTGCGGGGTAGAAAACTTTTAACTATGCCCAGTGCACGATTGGTTTTTTCGATTGATTTAGCGCCGTCAGTTTCAATACCCGTCAGGGCGCGTATGGCATCAACGTTTTCTGGAATAGTAATAGCTTCATTGTGTACCTGATAGGTGATGTAGGCTTCTCGCTGATCGCTTGATAAAGCGTCTTCCCATATTGCTACTTCCCACATGTCATTGCGAGGCCTGTTTAGGTCCCTCATGAGTTCAATTGTTGAATTCAAAGCGACCAGACCATCGCTTGCATGGATGAATGCAATTCGAGGCTCTTCCCAAAGGGCATGGCGCAACTCGGCTAGGCTAATTGGGCGGTTTGTTTCTATCATGGCAAAGTGGATGTGGCTTAGGTTGTATGGTCCTGCTCCTGCCATGGTTGTAATGTCAAGTTTGGGCATTACTGTTTGTGCATCTGGTCCTTGATGGCTGGGCACTCTGGTTTCTGGAATTGCAGTGTTAATCATACCATTGCGATGGCTTTCCCAAGGGTCAGTGCCCCGCCTCAGAATTACAGCTCTAGCCCGCTTAACCCAATCATGCCTATAGAGAGCATGCGTTACTCGGCAGATTGCTGTTGTATTGCAGGAAACCACCCGTGCAAACTGCTTATTTAACGCTTCAGAATAATTAACTTGGGCAGTGAAAGACAAACCTGTTAATTCGTGTTTTTCGCCTCCCTCAAAAATTGCCTTTACCTTGGCTTTTTCGTA
>JAMDCS010000034.1:0-469 GCA_023488835.1 Candidatus Bathyarchaeota archaeon | reverse complement strand
TTTCGTATAAGCTTTTATTTTTCTCTCCGATGCCTTTAGGGGTGCAGTCCACAACAATGTCAACTTGCCCCAAGAGATCATCTAGCGTTCCTTCAACTGGTATGCTTGCTTTTTCCATTAGACTTCTCTTTTCAGGTACTGAGGCATATATTGGAAAGCCTCGTTCTGCAGCAACTCTGATTCGATAATCAACAACTAAATCTGCTACGCCAACTAGCTTCATGTCATCTTGAAGAGCAATGGCATCGGCTACTCTTTTGCCAATAACACCATAACCGTTCACTCCGACACGAACCTTAGCCATTAAACCATTCTCCGTCTTGTCAGCTAATAATTCGATTCAACTTCTTAACGGATTGTGACTACACCTAAACAGTCACGATGCTTACAACAATTTAATGTAGAATAAATAGTTCACAAACCGAACCGTATAGAGATAGTCAAATATGCCAAGCGTAACGTTAGAGCC
>JAMDCS010000035.1 GCA_023488835.1 Candidatus Bathyarchaeota archaeon | reverse complement strand
GGCATCATCGGGTTTGCCGTTGGAAGAACAATTTTCTGGCAGCCTCTAGCTGATCATAAAGCAGGCAAGACCACCAGAAAACAAGCCGTTGAACAAGTTGCCCAAAACTACGAAGAGTTTACGGCACTGTGGTTAAACGAATGCAAGAGGAGACAAAAATGACTTCACTAAGATCGTTATCTCCATCCTTAACAAGAATCACAACTGCCGCAGCGGTAGGCGCAGCACTCCACATAGGCAAAGGCGACCCCGACAAAGTTGACCAAACCGCCCTAGACTTTTCTAGGGCAGTGCTGAACCAGACGGAAGTCGACGGAGAAGTCATCTGCTGCGAGGGACCCAAAGACAATGCCCCAGCGTTCAGCTACAAGGAAAAAGTCGGCACTGGCAACGGCCCTAAAGTGGAATTTGTCATCGACCAAGTTGACGGTACAACAGCAACCTCCAAGGGAAAGAAGGATGCCATATCAGCGTTGGCATGCGCACCAGCGGGGTGCTTGCAGGTTTTGCCAGACGACGGATACTACTTCAAGATAGCAACCAACGGCCAATCGAAAGGCAAAATCTCCCCAGACATGTCTATCGAAGAAATCGTGCAAACCGTTGCTTCACAGAAAAAGCTGCAACTGCCGAATTTCACGGTAATCATGCTTGAACGTGAGAGGCACCAAGATTTGCTTGCGAAACTGAGAAAGATGGGTGTCAGAATCATCTTGATCACCGATGGAGACATTGCAGGTTCAATCGTTACTTGCCTACCTGACTCAGGCATTGACTTGCTCATCGGTGCTGGAGCAGGCGCTGAAGCAACTATTGCTGCAACAGCCATAAAATGCTTAGGCGGCACCATGCTTGTCAAAGTTTGGAAAGATAAAAAAGATGATGCCAACAGAATGAACAGGTTGAAAGCTGCAGGCGTTGATATCGATAAAACCTATAATGAAGGCGAATTGGCAAAAGGCAATGAAATGATCTTTGCAGCCTCTGGCGTAACGAAAGGTGAAATGCTTGATGGCGTAAGGTTTACTTCCACGGGCGCAATCGTCAAGTCTATATGCACTAGGCTGCCAAGCGGAACCATTGAAAGATCAGAAACCATTTTGAAGTTTAGCGGACACCCAGTATATAGTCAAATAACATAAGCCCTTTTTGGGCAAGCATTTTTCTTTTCTTTTTATTTTTAGAAAAAGTAAAACTGACTGTTAAGTGTGGGTATGTTCTTCGATTGGGATCGCTTGGCCAGATAGTTGTGCCAGTTCAAGGTACCGCTGCTCGGCAATTTCATGCAGTTGCTTGCGCAAGTCTTCTCCAACCAGATTTTTCTTTTTTAACAAGGCGGTTTTTTTCGCCAATAGCTCATCGCCAAGCCCTCTAAACCAAGCTTCAAAATCACCCCGTTGCATGTGGAACTCAACTGATGCAACGTCGGCTCTGTCAAGTTTGTTTGCGAAATCCCTGAGGTTGTGGGCATGGAGGTTTAGTGGTTTTCCGACTGTGACGTAGAAGTTGAATGCTTTGTCATGTGGTGCGTAGGCGAGTATGGCGGCGGCTTTTTCTTTGGTTGTTTCAGGTATGCCGAGCGCTTTTTTCCCTTTCTCAGTAATAGCGAATAGTCCTTTTTCAGGTAAACTCACGTACCCCATTTTGATGAGCCCTAAGAGGTGCATATTTACGGGCTGGAACTCTTTTTTTGCTTCTTTGGCGATTTCCATGGCTTTTTGGGGTTTTTCGTTTAGGAGCATGGTTTCCAGTATTTCTTGTTTAATAGGAGATAAACTCAATTTACGCGCACCTGCCTTACGTGTTATGTAGAACGTTCTAATCAAACTTTTCCTTAAAATTTTATTTAGAACAAGTTTTTTTTGGTTTCAGGCTTGTCCACTGAAGATAAGTAAAGTTTTAGTACAGAGGTTCATAATGCTAAATGAATAATGGTGACTTAAGGACATGAAGATTGCCGTTTTTGTTTATGAGTATCCACCTAAAATCGTCGGTGGATTGGGAACGTATGCTGCTGAGATTACACGCAAGTTTGTTTTAAACGATCATGATGTTACCGTTTTCACAATGAACGATGATGCTGGTTCTTTGCCGACTCGGGAGATTTGGCGTGGAATAGAAATCCACCGTCCACTCCACATAGACGTGTCCGATTCGTTGCCGGACGTAATCGCAGAAGACATACGAAAATGGGGTCGAGGCATTCACCTGTTCGGTAAACTGATGGTGTATAATTACCTGTCAGCAGCAAAGCTTGTTAACGAACTCATAAAGAAAGAAGGCATGAAATACGACATTGTCGTTGCACACGATTGGCTCTCAGCCATGGGCGGAATCACGGTTAAACGCGAAACGGGGTTGCCATTGGCTTTTCATGTTCACTCTACTGAGAAGGGCAGAACATTAGGCAATGGTTCCAATGTGGTTAGCAACATCGAATTGCGGGCTGGCAAGATGGCTGATATGGTTGTCACAGTCTCGTACGCCATGAAAGATGAGCTAATCCAGCTGGGTTTTCCCAGAGAAAAAATCCAAGTCAGCTACAACGGCGTTGACCCCCAAAAATACAACCCCGAAAACGTCTCTAAGGAAAACATACAGAAAATCAGGGCAAAATACGGCATAAAAGACGACGAGTTAATGATTCTTTTCCTCGGACGCCTCGTCATGGTTAAGGGCGTTGACAAATTGATTATGGCTATGCCGCATATCCTCTCCAAGATTCCTAAAGCCAAATTGGTCGTCGTAGGCGTCGGCGACTTACAGGAATACCTAACCAACCTGACCCGAATGACAAAATTGGATGAGTATATCAAGTTCTGCTTTGACTTCATCCCAGAAGAAGAACGAATCCGACATTACGCAGCCTGCGACATAGCAGTATTTCCAAGCCAGTACGAACCCTTCGGCATAGTTGCAATCGAAGCCATGAGCATGGAGAAACCCGTCGTGGTAGGCGCTGCGGGAGTGAGTGGTATGCGTGAAATTGTTATTTGTTGCGGTGAAGAACAATGCGGCTACCACATAGACCCGAACAACCCCTCCGACATCGCATGGGGAGTAATCAGCGCACTTGAAAACCCCGAAAAACGAAAAATACTAGGCAAGAACGGCAGAAAACGTGTCTTAGCAGAGTTCACATGGAACAAAATAGCCCAGAAAACCGTGGAGCTCTACGAAACAATCGCGAAACGGTAAACCCCTTGACTGACGACTTTGATTTAAAGCATCGCGTCGCAAGGGAAGCCGCCACCCTGCTTTATTTTGGGGCTGAGAAAGAGTATAAGCAAGCTAAAGAAAAAGCCGCTGAAACCTTCGGGGTTT
>JAMDCS010000077.1:1969-3396 GCA_023488835.1 Candidatus Bathyarchaeota archaeon | reverse complement strand
CGCATGCCAACCTTAAGCGTTACATCAAGGGCAATGCTGACGGTTTCTTGACCGAACTTTTCCTGCACCCGCGCCATCGCCTTCTCAAGTGCTGGCAGACCAATAGTTTTGGATAGTTCGGCTGTAACCAGTAGGCCTTTGATGGTTTCGTACTCTTGGATAAGCCGCATCCGAACGACTTGCTCTGCCCAGTCACCAAACAGCTTCTCAAACGCCTCGCCCGCTTTGGGGTTCTTGCTGTTGAGCATGGTTTCGACTTTTTTGTTCTCTTGCTTTAGTTTGTTGAAAAGGGCGATTTTTTCCTCGGTTCTAAACCTTGCACTTGAAGTTATCCCCTGAAAATTTAGGAGGGGCGCTGCTTCTTTAGTGAGTTCTTTAGCGTCGGATTCAAAATCGCCATAAATCTTGCTTAACTGAGCAGACACATTAGGCAATTCAACACCCAACTCGTCAAGTAGCACTTGGGTTTCCGACTCCATCTTCGTTACCATAGCCATGTGGTATAGAAGTGAACCAGCCATGCCCGGATCGGCTTGCTTGCCACTTGGTACTCCCGTGAAAATTTGGTTAAACAGCCTCTTTGCCAAATCAAAATCCTGCTTTTCTATGGCGGTTTGGGCTTCGCAGAGTTTCTGTTTTCGGATGCGGCTAAGTAAAAGTTGAGCCCATTTATGGCACTGCCTTACATCAAAGTTTGTTAACGCGTCCACACCCTTGAGTCATACAGATTCTAAATTAAGGGTAAAAAAGGTTAACGGTGAAAGAGTTACACAACAATAACCCATCTTTACTGCAGACGTGAATTCGATAAACTAATTAACCTCAAAACGAAACATAGCCAGCTATAATGGGTGATTGATTTGATTCCAGATTGGATTTACGCATTAGTCGGTTTCCTGATTATGCTAGGCATGCTTGGCGGAATCGGTATAAATAAGCCAAGAGGCATGAGCGTTAAAATGTGGTGTGTCGGCTACTTAGCCGTCGCGTTGGGTTTTGACGTGGTAGTTGTTGTTGGTTTAGTCGGTCAGTATTCGTGGCTTACCAATCTGCTTGTGGGGCTTTCCGCAGGCGCTGCCACAGGCTTAGCCCTCCACGTCATGCATCACATCAACGAAGAGGACGCACACCCAACCTTCATGGGCTAAAAATCATTGGCTGGAACGTCACCATCCAGTATCCCGTTGTCCCCAACACTTCCACAGTACAACCGCACATTACAAGCCAATCTAGTAATACTTCGCAAACGTTAGTCTTATATTCAAAATCGATTAATTGAAACTAAGCATATTGGCTTTTGCCTGTTGTTAGTGTTTAGGGCAAATCCATGCTGGAGGAAAGAGCATTTCAGAAGAAGCTATAGTCTCTAAAGTTGGAGAACTCATGGAAACTCTCTACGTGGTCAAAAGGTATAGTGCTCTTGCCCT
>JAMDCS010000077.1:525-1959 GCA_023488835.1 Candidatus Bathyarchaeota archaeon | reverse complement strand
AAGTTCTTAACCAGAAATCGTTGTTGAATGGAACTTTAACCTTGGCAGTGTTGGGTCTGTTTGTTCTTATTCCTGTCGTTGGGATTATTTCAGCTATTTCATTTGTAAGGCGAAGAATAAATTCGGTTAAAAGAGGGGAGTGGAAAGAAGAGCTTGCAAATGGTTTTCCTTCAGCGCTAAAAATCCTCCTTGAGCTTGACTGGGAAAAAACATTTGAAGAGATAGCGATTGGAAAAGTAGGCTACGCCGTCTATGTTGTCCTCAAAACTGCAACGTTTTGGGTTATTACTTTTTTTGCTATGCAGTTGGCTGGGAACGCGATTTTGGTATTGTTCAATCAAGGCACCATGATATTTACCGGTTACCTGTTTACGTTCCTGTCGTTCATAATTGTCTTTTTGATTTTAGGCAACGACCTTGTTAAACGTTACAAGGAGATTCAAGCGTTAGATTTGCTTCTTTGGGAGCTGCGGTGGTTTAGTATTGATGTCAGAAAAGTCGACTTCGAAACCTGACCTATACGTCATCGCCAGGATAATCAAGACGCTTAAAGAGAAAAGGAGAACTAACAAGACCGCGCTAGCCACTGCCAGCGGATTAGCCTACGACAAACTTGTAAAGTATTTAGCATGGCTGTCTGAAAAAAAATTCGTAGAAGAAGACGACCAAGGCATTGTAACGTTGACTAAAGCTGGAAGCGAAGCCTACGATGACCTTGTACAATGGATAATGAAGTATGTTGGTCAACTGAAGTTCCCAAGAATAGCCATCAGAACATAATTTTTGTATTAATTTTTTTGGGGCTTACTCCCTCCGAGTGAGTTCGCCTTTAAAGAAACATTGACCTAAGTTAATTCCATGTCAAAACCAAACATGAAAAAACTAACTATGACGGACAAAGTCCATTGAAACCAAACATGAAAAAACTAACTATGAGGCATATTTATGAAAAATGTTAAAGTAATCATTTCAAAAACCCTTCGTATTTCCGTTGAAAGAAAATTAATTAATTCTGGGGAAGGTTGTTAAAATGACTGAAACTCAAAAGCTAACCTCGTCTCGTTTGGTTTCAATGGACTTTGTCCGTGTTTTAGCACTTTTAGGAGTAATTCTCTTTCACGCATCAGGTGCCTACGCAAACATTCCCTACTGGAGTGTTCAAAATGGCACCTCAATCACCGCCATCGGCATAAGGGAACTTGTGGACGTTTTTATCATGCCGCTATTCTTCTTCTTGGCTGGATATTTCACGCTAAGCTCTCTTAGGAAAAAAGGCAATTGGGGCTTTTTCAAGAGTAAGTTCTGGGAGCTTGGGTTTGCATGGATCGTTATTGTGATTCTTGTTCTGCCGTTTTCCTGGTGGGTAGTAAACCGACATACAGTAACTGGTACCTATCTAACTTCTTGGTTCTCGTGGATACAGAGTGTCGGGCA
>JAMDCS010000077.1:0-515 GCA_023488835.1 Candidatus Bathyarchaeota archaeon | reverse complement strand
CCCGATTTGTTTGCCGTCAGTAAACCAATTCTTCGAATACCCGTAAACGCCAAGTCCAAAGCATGCCGCGAAGATGAGCAGTTTCGAGGGTTGAAATTGGATGATAAGGTTTATGGTTAGCCAACTCGCATCGGGCACAAGTAACAGGGAAACAAAGTAGCCCACCGTGCACGCCAGACCAAACGCTAACAGCGCCAACGCAGTCTTTCGGCTGGAAGATACTTCTGTTTTTCCAATGCTAAAGGGCTTAATTGCGAAGTTGCTGGCAATTTTATGGATGAGCAGGAAGGCTACGAAGAACGCGAAGAGCAAGGGGATGAACCAGAAGTGCAAGTGAACGCTTTGGGCTGGGGTTTCAAAGACTCCTAAGCGAGTCTGCCCGACACTCTGTATCCACGAGAACCAAGAAGTTAGATAGGTACCAGTTACTGTATGTCGGTTTACTACCCACCAGGAAAACGGCAGAACAAGAATCACAATAACGATCCATGCAAACCCAAGCCCAAAGCGTTCAC
>JAMDCS010000139.1 GCA_023488835.1 Candidatus Bathyarchaeota archaeon | reverse complement strand
AAAATAGCTACAGTACCAGAACTGGAGAAGTGGCGCAGCGAACTAGAACAGAAAACAGCCCAGCAGACATTCCTATTTGACGAATGTGCAGTTTTCCTAATTGTTATGAACATTTCTCAAATCCCTCTAAATGCAAACTAAGGTTTGAGTATTTTTAGAGAAAACAAACACATGAAGGCAAAGCAAGTTGGATATTGGGACTATTGTGACAGTTGGGTTTGTAGTGGCTTCGCCCTTAATATTTATGGGTATGTCCGTTTCCTGGTTCGCGCGCTGAAGCGCACGCGTTGGGGCACATAAGTCATGGAGCCTGGCTGGTGATGTGTCTATATTGTGCCTCTTCTTGCTCTCGTTAGCGTTTGCACAAACAGAAAGACCTGATGTGCGCACTTCTTGCTTGCAGTATTTGGCTGTATTTAGTGTCAAGGCACCTGTGAGAGACACAATATTATTGGAACCCTTATACATGGCTTCGGGGTGCTATTATCATTTAATAAATATTTTTTTTAAAATAGTTGTCTTATGTAATAAATTCATTACTGCATTAACGTGAGTATCGGCATTAAAAAATGGCATATAGCTCAAAAAGTGTGGCGGATATATACATCCATATTACATAGCCTTATAAGCCAAAAACACCAACGCCAAAGTCCCAACAGGAGGCGAAAAACAGTGTTGAGTCGAGATTGCGACGGATGCGAAATGTTACACATGTGTAGTGAAAGATATCGTCGAGTAGCAAAAGATGAAAAAGTTTACTGCCCAGATGGCACAGCACACCTAGTCGACCAAAACTAACCCTTTTCCTTTCACCTTTTTGGTGTCTCATAATTCTTTAAACTGAGCCCCCGCGAATTACGTAGTTCTTAATTGCATCCTCCCCCACCTATCAGTGAGGCGAAAGATTGCAGAACGCCAAAGAGAACAAGAGCTACGTCACCGCCGAGTACCTTAAAAAACGAGCTCACGACGAGGACGCAGTTAATCAAGAAAGCTACCGAATGCTACACGTTGAAGCGGGAATGCAAGTTTTGGAGTTGGGCTGTGGACCTGGCACTGCCGTACCCTCCTTCTCTGAAGCCGCCGGCTCTGATGGGCTTGTGGTGGGTGTCGATTGTGATTCTAAAATGATACAGCAAGCCAAAACCACATCCAAGACTTACCCAAATGTTACGAAGTTAGTGGGGGATGCTCATAGACTACCCTTTGAAGTCAACACGTTTGACCGTGTATATGCTAAGCGGTTGTTCCAAGTATTGCCACCCTCTTCAGCGTCACAACTATTTGGCGAAATGCAGCGGGTGCTTAAACCTGGCGGAATCCTCCTTATGGTAGATACGGATTGGACAAGCGTTGCCGTAAACTACAGCGACCTCGAAGTAGAACGGCGCCTCATGGGTTTCTTTCGAGACTACATGCGGCCTAACGGGTTAGCAGGTCGACAACTGCTTGGATTGACCCAGCAAGGGTGCTTCACATATGTGGCGGTTAAAGTTATGCAGATTATTATTCGGGACTTTAACGAAACTCCCTTCAATAACTGGCTTATTGGTGAAGCACTAAAGGCCAAAATAGCTACAGTACCAGAACTGGAGAAGTGGCGCAGCGAACTAGAACAGAAAACAGCCCAGCAGACATTCCTATTTCACGTCGGCACTATACTTGTCTCCGCAAAAAAAGAAAATCCCTGAAGAAAAAAATTCTCACTGAAGTAAACGATAGCTAAAAGATAATAGACATCATTTTGCGGCTTTTTGGGTTATCCCGCTTCTCTTGTTGTGGTTCCACATTTTGTACATCTGAAGAATGTTATTGTTGAATGTATGGTTTCGTTTGCTGTTTCCACGTTCCAGGTTTCGCACTCGTTGTGGCCGCATGTTAAACAGACTGTTTTTATTATTGGTAGTTGTCTTAGTGATGCCGCTTTTTTATCTACGATGGCAATTTCTATTGATTTGCCCGTGCGTAGATTTGCTTTTAGCACTGTCTCTTTTAGAGAAGTTTGAAATTTGCACTTTGGGCATCTAAGTGAGGAGCCGTTCTTTTTGACTGTTTGGAGCAATGTTCCGCATTTTGGGCAGAAGTTTATAGTAGTCACCTTAGTGAGGCTTCTATTTTCAATTGTTTTTAAATATTTTGATTTGCCTGCGTTAGGCGCGGTCTTCTTTATGCTTTTTATCAGCCGGAGGCGGATCACCACAGAACCAGAGCAAATCGCAAGGACTCCACCAAACCGTTTTTCGTAAACCCCTGTAAAAAATAGTAACAACCAACCAGCTTCAAACGCAGACATAAAAACAGACGTTGCAGCTGCGCCCGTTAGGTATAGGATGAATATAGCAGCTTACCCATAATCTAACAACCTAAAAAACAGAATTATGCAGTTGCAATCGGCTTAACTTCAGCATGCTTGAGCACAGTTATAGCGCCGTTTTTGCCCAAACGCAACTGCTTCTCACCACGGAAAACACAAACTTGGCCATTTTTAATTTCAATACTATCTGCAACGTTGATTTGGCCGATCTGCGCTTCCCAAAGGCATAACTTTACTTTACCCGTTTCGTCACCCACTATGGCGTTGACAACCATGACGGTGTTGCCGAATTGTGTATGAACCTGTGCAGGTTTAGGCAGCTCCTCTACTTGAGCTTTAAGGTTCACCCGTTTCATGCCAGCACGTAAGTCTTTGATTTGGCTGTAGATGGATTCAGTGTTTTGTTTGGCGATTTTCTTTTTGATTTTATCTGTGCTCATCCAACTTTCAAATGGATTGTCTTTACGGAGTAAGAATTCTTCTTCACAACGGAACTGAGCTACCACGTCATTGTCTTTGGTTATTAAAAAGATGGTTTCACCCTTAACTTTACCGCGGAACTCCACCGTCAAACAGCCGCATTTGGCATGTTCATTCTTCTTAGCTATGACAAGCGCTTGGAAAACTTCGTTGGGGTAAACGCCGTATTTCACCGAAAGTAACGCGAGGTGTTCGCCTAAAGTGGATTTTTTCTGTCTCAAAGGTCCTTCACTTAATGCCGGTTGAGAAAAAGCCTATTGTGCCTTTTTTCTACTTTTTCTCCAATATTCGACGTGATTACTCGAATATCTCACCTATATGGGCGTTTTACCTATATTAGTTTGATGTTTAATCCCCTAATAGGTTCTTGAACATAGATGTTACGTTTTAACAGCTAAATGAATCGTCTAATCATGAATCTAAAAGCACGCAATTTATAAGCCTCGATATGGTCTATGTGGGGGTGTGCGAAAAGCGATTTTTGCACATCGAATATAGTAGGAGTTGAAACAGCAAATATGTCATACGGTAACCGAGAGATGCACAAGGCAACTTGCGCTGACTG
>JAMDCS010000026.1 GCA_023488835.1 Candidatus Bathyarchaeota archaeon | reverse complement strand
TAATTTATAGCGGTCAAGACGTTGCTAAGGTGGGTCGTGTACAACAATAAGGCTCAGTCTTGACCTGCTATAAATTAAGTGGAAGAAAAAAGAAAACGGGAAAACCGTGATATTCCACTTTTTTTGAATTTTATTTTTTTTAGGTATTAATGATATTTGCTCACAATCTTTCTTAGAGAGTTTGTGGGAGGAACGTTTAATCCACACCCGAAAAAAAGAGGGGAAAGATTATTTTGCATAAGCCTCAACGAGGTCGCGTGCAGTAATTATGCCCACCAACTTTTCGTCTCTGACGATAGGCAATCGTCTAATGTGTTTTAGTGCCATTGTAGCAGCAGCTCTATGAACACTTGTGCCGGCAGGAATAACGGTTAGAGACTGTGAACATTCCGCTCCTACCTCTGTAAACAACGCCTTGCCTTTGGCTAAAAAATTCGTGAGCAGGTCTCTTTCAGTGAAAATTCCAAATGGTTCTCCTTTGCGGGTAATTATGACACTGCCGATGCGCTGCCTACCCATGGTTTTAGCTATGTTGATAACGGATGTTTCTTCATCAGCAGTAACTACCTCTTTTGTCATGAAGTCATCGACTTTGACCTCGGTTTCAGGAACATCAGGTAAACTTTTGACTAGGTCCGAAGTAGTTATGATACCCACAAGCGTTCCAGCATCAAACACTGCAAGTCTACTTTTCCTACTGATCATTAGCTTGGCAACTTCTTTTATCTTAGCTGAAAGAGAAACACCAGCTAGTGGATACGACATCACTTCCTCCACTTTTTCATCTTTAAGAAATAGCCCAAGCGCTAACACCTTGCTTAGCAAATCCCGCTCAGTAACTATCCCCACAGGTGTTCGGTACTTCACCACAATTAGGCTTCCAATATGCTTCTCACCCATCATTCGAGCTGCATCATCCAGCGAAGCCTCCGGAGTTATGGTAATGACATCTTGGCTCATTAATTCCCTTGTCATTCGATAACGCGGCAAATCACGTTTGTATTGCTCATAAGCAATATCAACGACGCCTGGTAACTTTCTTTTTATTTCTTCTTGAGGTGTCGACAAAAAAATCCCTCAGGATAAATAATGGTCGAAATGTCTAATTAAGCTTCCATACGGCAGCGTGCGCTTCTGAATTTTTCAAAAAACCTAAAAGACACCACTGGATTATGCTTAACATGGAAAAGGTGATTTTGTTTGCTTTTTATGGTAGTTACCAGGCACACAGTTGAAATGTGTCCTGGCGGAGTTGTAAGACCAGATAAAGAATTCTCGAAAAAGATTGAAGAGAGCATGAAGAAGTCTGGAGTAAAACTAGTAGAAGGGTACATGGATGCGCCCAGTCATGTTTTCTATTTTGTAGTCGAAGCAGACGATAACAAAGCTCTCAACACGCTGTTGAACCGCTAAGAATAGTCGGGGAAGCAACAATAAGACCAGTTTTGAAGTTCTCGGAGAACCTTGACTGGGCAAAATCAATAGGCATTCAAAAGTAAGCCTATCTATAGGGCACGCAAGAGCAAGAGAATCAGAGCTTGATTTTTGCAAATCAACGCCAAAACAAATGCTGAACAATCCAGCATTCCCCAACTTATACGGCTAGAAAATGTTTCCAAGGTACCACAAGCGTGCGTCACCTGTGCATGGTAGCTTCTGCAACCTTTGAGACTATAAATAGGGGGGCTATAGTTTTTTTTAGCTACTAGGTTTTATTGTTATTTGGTAGAGGTTTGGCCAGTCTTTTCCTGTGACAAAAAGTCTTCCTGTGGCTGAATCGTAAGCTATCCCGTTTAAAACGTCATCTGTGATGTTTGATTGGTAGATTCCTGTTAAATCTATCCAGCCTTTCACCGTTCCTGTTTGAGGGTTGATGATGGCGATTTTTTGTTGCATCCAAATGTTAGCGTAAACGTCTCCGTTGATGTATTCCAGTTCGTTGATGTTTGTTATCGAAGTGTTTCCGTCGTGAACGCTTACCTCGCCATCCTTCTGGAATGTTGCTGGGTCAAGGAAAGTCAGGTTTGAGGAGCCATCACTCATGATCAGTTCGCTACCGTTGTAGGTTAAGCCCCAACCCTGCGTGGAATAGCTAAAATTGCCCAGCAAACCAAACGTTTCCTTGTCATAGACAAAGCCGATGTTGTTTAGCCATGTCAACTGGACAAGCGAGCCATCAATAACCGTTAAGCCTTCACCGAAATATTGACCCGGCAACAAAAACTCCTGTTGCACTTTTCCGCTTTCAAGGTCAACGCGACGCAGAGAAGAAGCTCCAAACGTGCCTGTGCTCTCATACAAAACGCCATCATTAAAAACTAAGCCTTCTGTAAACGCTGATGTGTCATGGGGATATGTTTTGGCAATTTGGTAGGTGTAGTGTGTTGGCGAACCAGAATTTGCGGGTGTTTGCCCAAAATTCAGCAAGACCGCCAAAACCGCACCTGCCACAAGAACCGCGGCAACAACCAAAACGGCAGCTAAGGTAACTCTTTCCATAAAAAACCAGAACACCTGCCACATTAATATGTACAACGCCTAAAACCGCCAAACCATGGAAAGCGAAACACTTAAGTGTAGAGAAATCTAAGTTGTGTCTCAGATTACAAAATAGGTGTTGAAATCAATTGGCTGTTGAAGGTTTTTTCGAAAACAAAAAGCAACCTGTAGAAGCAAAAGTCGGCGACTTAACCCCACAATCAAAAGCGGTTAACGTTACGGCCAAAGTAGTATCCAAAACAGAAATACGTGAAATTCCAATGGGCAGAGACGGATCTGCACACAAAGTATCTGATGCACTCATCGGCGACGAAACAGGCGTTGTATACCTAACGCTATGGGATGACAACATAGAGAAAGTCAACGAAGCAGACACAGTACGCATAGAAAACGGCTACGTAACACTCTTCAAAGGCAACATACGCCTAAACATCGGCAAATACGGCAAACTCGACCAAGCAAAAGAGCCACTCACAGTAGAAGTAAACACAGAAAACAACGTATCAAGCAAAACATACGAACAAGAACGCAGACCATTTAGAGGCGGCAGAGGCGGCGGACGCGGATTCGGCGGCGGTGGCGGAGGATACGGCGGAAGAGACAGACGTGGCGGCGGAGGATACGGCGGTGGCGGTCGAGATAGAGATCGTCGCGGTGGCGGCAGCGGCGGCGGTTACAGACCAAGATACTAAACTTCCAACGTTTGAGTTAGAAGAAATTTTTTCTTTTTTTGATTTTTATCTAATTTAATTATTCCTTTTAGTCTGCTTCCTAAATGCTTAGGGTTCTGTCAGGTTATTGTTTAATGGTTTTTTAATAAAAACTTAAATGCTCAGCAGCGTTTTTCACCGTTGAAGAGTGTTACGT
>JAMDCS010000118.1:1908-3413 GCA_023488835.1 Candidatus Bathyarchaeota archaeon | reverse complement strand
AATTAAATGGAGAATAAAAAACGCAAATCGACTGCAACGTATCCTCCTCCAGACCCTGAATGACCAAGTGGCTGACGATAGTAGAGTACTCCGCTAATGACTATTGGGTCGGTAAACCTAACTTGATATGCCATGCCTGAGTAGTATGTTTGAGCATTGATTGACGCTCCGCCGACTGTTCCGCCAAACTCGATGGGCTTTGTCCACATCACGTGAGCTGTCCTAGGTGCAGTGCCGTCCATTTGCCAACGTGAGCCAGTTGCGACTCCAGTAGATATGCTAGCTCCTCCAGCTGATGCTCCCGCTAACCAGTTTGATGATATTGTCTGCCATTGGTAGTTATCGCCAAATATTGGTCGTGTCCAGTATTCAGTGGGAAGCGGCCAGACCGTAATGTTGCCTACAGGTTCATCTTGGACAGTGAACGTTGTTTCAGCTGTGCTGCCAAGCCAAATGTCCCCGTAATATTGGTTGTATGTTGAAGATAGATTGGGTGTATTGGTTGAGTTCCAACGGTATACTGTGTCAGCATAGATTACTTTGACGGTGTAGTTGCCAGCTTTGTCTGGAGTAAAAGTAACGAATGCTGAGCCACCGGAGTCAGGTGCTGAATCATAATGGTATTTTTGTTCTGTACCATCGGGCTTTGTTACGATGATTGTAACATTTTCGGGTCTGATGTCATTTTGGTATAAGGCCCCGGGCATTGCCCAATTTACAGCTGCAACAATCAAGGTGTTTTGGCCAACGCCAACTGGGTTAGGCGCAACATGGATTCTCGCATAATACTTGTATGTCCACGGTGGACTATGTGCACTAGCGTTAAGCATTAATGTCATTGAACCTACAGAAAGTATTAGTAAAACTGCAATCAAAGTAGCTGCTGTTTTATTCTTATCTATTTGCATTTTTTATTCTCCATTTAATTTTTTTTGTTGAGAAAAGAAAGGTCTCTTCTCAACTAAGTTAGCGGCATAACAGTATTATATAGTTTCCTTTTTACAGAAAATTGAAGAAATAAAACAAAAAACCAGATTAATTCTCATTTCTTTGATTTCCCAGCGCAAAAATCTTATTTTAGATGAAGTGCGCATAAAAGTATAACATTGCATTCGTTAACTCGATGGAAGCAACCGCTTGAGTTTTACTAACTCTCTTGTTTCTCTTGATGTTCATTTTTTTGCTGTTGCTCTATGGCATCCTCTTTGATAGCATCTCCGAAAATCTTTTTGAGGTCCTTCTTCATAACGGATGTATCTGTTGTTAAGCCGAAATAGTCTGCAAAGTAATCAGTAGTTTTTAGTGCCAAAGAGCGTCCACTTCGCTCCGACATGATTAAACCCATTTCCTTAAGCAGCTTAACATGGCCGTAGGCGTGTTGGCCGCGAACTTGGATGACTCTTTTCTGCGTTATAGGTTGGCGGTAGGCTATGTAGGAGAGCGTCTTTAGCGGACCCGAAGAGAGCAGTGGGCGGTTGACGAGTGTCTTAATAAGGGGCGTGAAC
>JAMDCS010000118.1:0-1898 GCA_023488835.1 Candidatus Bathyarchaeota archaeon | reverse complement strand
TTCGGCGTAGGAGATGACTCGTTTTTTGGATCGGCTGCCGACGACTTGACAGAGCTCGTTTAGATCTAGTGGGCGTCCTGCGATGTAGAGGGCGGCTTCCAGCAGCATAAGTGTATGGGCTTTTCGCTCGTTTTCCTGTGCTTGCTCAACCTCAGGATTCGAAGTTGGGCTTTGTTCAACTACTGGGTTTTTCGGGTTTTCCAACGTTTAGTTTCCCCACAGCTATGTAGAGTTCCTCTGTTTCTTCATTCTGCCACAGGCTAACTAAGCCATCCTGCGCAAGGAACAACAAATAGATAAACATTCTGAGCGCTTCGATACGTGTTGCGCCCTTGGAGAGGGTTGAAAAATCAATTATGCCCTGACCGCCCGTTTTCTCGACAAGAATAGCGTACAACTGGTCAACCTGCAATTCAAGCTCAGCGATGAACTTGTCGAATTGAGGCAGCAAATCCGTGACAGCTGGCAAAACAGGATGTTGCTCAACCGCATGGTTTAGGCTAAGGAGCTTTTCACCTTTCAAAACGTCGTCTAAGACTTCGAGTAAATGCTGAATAGTGGTAGAAGTTAACTCATGTCGCAGTGGCAAGAATAGGGGTGGCGGAACAAAATCCGTTGGAACCTTGGGGAGCGCAGCTGGCGGTTCCTGCAATGTAAGCAGTAATTTGGACTTCATTAGGTAGATTAGTGCAGAAGAATCCAAGGCTACACCTGAAGCTCGAAAATCAACCTTTTCAGGGTGCGTTCGCTCCATCTCAGCAAGAAAGGACCTAAGCAAATAAGCTATGTTAACGTTCCATGGGGTAAGCTTCTCAAGTTTACTTAACTCGAAAAGGATATTCCAAGGCGGACGCAGATAAAACGGTCGTCTCATCGGGGCTGTTGAGGCAGACGCCATTTAGTGGGGTGCCTCCGGTGGGAACTTTGCGGTTACAACGTTTGAAATGCCGTTGCGTTCGTAGACGCCGTAGACTTTCTGTGCCTTGTTAACCATTTCAGGTCGAAGGCTGATTACTATAAACTGGATTTTTCCGGCTTCCTCAAGGAGCACTTCGGCAAGTTTTGTCGTGTGGAAGGCATCTAAGTGGGCGTCAACTTCGTCTAGGATGTAGAAGGATGCTGGCGTGAACTCTTTGAGGGAAAATATGAAGCTGACGGCTGAAACGGAACGTTCACCGCCGCTTGCTCCACTGACAACAATCGAAGGCTTATTGGGGAACTGAACGACCATGTCTATGCCGCCGTTGAAAGGTTCATCTGGGTTTTCCAGCTTAAGCGCGGCTTCTCCTCCGCCTGTGAGTTTTGAGAAGTAAACCTTTAGGCTTGTGTTGATTTTTTCGAACGCGCCCATGAAAACCTTGCGTTTTTTAGATTCAATCTCATCCATAAACAACACAATGGCTTGCTTTTCCCGCTCCAACTCGTTTAAACGCACGGATAATTCTCGGTACCTTGAAATCTGCTCCGAATAATGCGCGGCTGCAAGCTGGTTTATGGCGCCGATTCTTTCCATTTCAAACTGCATCATGCGGATGGTTGTTTCTGCTTCCTGCACTTGCCTTGGGGTAGTTTCCAGTGGCTGCTCATAACCAAACATTCTAAGTTGCCCTTGAAGCTGCTGCATACGCAGTTGGCTTGTTTCTATGCCGAGTTGAAGCTGGTTTAGAAGCCTCTCTGCCTGCTCATACTCCGAATCCAGCAGCCTTAACTCCGAGTCAATAGAGTCAATTTGGGAAGTGAATTTTTTGGATTCTTCACGAGCAGAAAAAACAGCTTTAGATAGGTCAATACGGCTTTTCTCTTGTTCATCTGCTTCTTTCTTAATTATTTCTCGTTCCGAAAGTGCATCGGCGACTTCTTTCTCAAGCTTGCGCTGTTGCTGTTCAACCCACCAGTCA
>JAMDCS010000015.1 GCA_023488835.1 Candidatus Bathyarchaeota archaeon | reverse complement strand
ATTGCCATTCCATGAATCTCAGCTTTCGCCACATCAAAGCCATCCAGCATGGCGGCTTCACAGTAAATGTCGCTTAAAACTACGACTCCTTGTCCGCCGACGCCGCTAAAAACTATGTCGAGGTTCATTTCTCTTTTCTCCTTATTGCGTCGAAGGGGCAGACAGTTTCGCATACCCCGCAACCATTACAGAGGGTTGTATCAATTTCGGCGCGTTGGTTTGATAGGCTGATGGCTGGGCAACCGAAGGCTTTCACGCAGACTCCGCAGGCGTTGCATTCGTCTTTGACTTCTCGGGGGCTGCCGCGTTCGATTAAGAGTGGGCATGGTCTTTGGGAGATAATTACAGATGGACCTTGGTAATCTAATGTTTCTCTTATGGCGGCGGTAGCGGCTTTGATGTCAAAGGGGTCGATAACTTCAACTTTTTCTATTCCGACTCCCCTTGCGATGTCTTGGATTCTAATTATTTTAGCGTCAGTGCCCATGGCGGTTTTCCCTGAACCTGGTGTTGGCTGATGCCCGGTCATGGCAACCACGCTGTTATCCATGATGATTACGCACACGTTAGCCTTGTTATACACAATGTTTAGCAGCCCCGGCATGCCTGCATGGAAAAAGGTAGAATCACCGATAACCGCAAAAACTTTTTCTTTGACTCCAGCATGAATCATTCCTGCAGCTTGAGAAATTCCAGCGCCCATGCAAAGGCAAGTTTGGACGGCGCTTACTGGAGGCAAAACACCAAGAGTATAGCAGCCGATGTCGCCTGTAACGATTTTGTCGTTTGATTTTCCCGTCAAAGTCAACGCGCTTTCGGGGCAGGCTGGGATACATTTTGGGTTGCCACCACATATGTCGCAGACGATTGCTTTGTGCTTGCTGGGATGGAGTGTTATGGCGCCGTATTCGCAGGCTTCGATGCACCAGTCGCAGCCTTTGCATTTCTGCTCGTCAATAGCGATTGTTCCAGCTTCCTCTGACTGTGTTATGGCGTCTTCGGGGCAGGCAGCGATGCAAGGCGCGTTGTTGCATGCTTTGCATGTTACTGCCGTGTTGAAAGTTTGGCTAATCCTTAATGAGCGTATGCGGGATTTGAGTGGGTTGAAGACTTTTTCTTTCTCAAAAGAGCATGCGTACTCGCAAATGTCACAGCCCACACATTTTTCGTTGTCACAGTCAACATGCTGGTTGGTCATGTTTAAGGCGTAGTAGAATGCTCTGTGGGGGCATCCGGGGCAGAGGGCAGGCGGTCGAGGAGGCAAATCTAACGGCTCCTGTTTTTCAGCTTGAGCTGCCAATCCCAACTTGGCGAAGGCTTGGCGAACATTATCGGGCGTGAATTCGCCGATTTCTTCCAAGCCTAAATGGCTTTTGCCAGAAACCTCAAGGTTTAGTCGCTGAAGGTTTTCCTCGATGTATGGTCTTAATTCTTCAATAACTATGAGCTTCTTAACTTTGGAAGCAAATACCTTGACGGTTTCCGCTGGGATAGGATGAACAAACCCCAGCTTTAGCCAAGAAAACTTTTTGGTATCCAACACTGACCGCGCATAGTAGTAGCCTACTCCGCTTCCGACTATGCCTATTTCGCAGCCGTTATCCTCAACAAGGTTAAACTTTGAGTTTTCAGCGAGCCGTTTTGCCTCCGCCAACCTGCCCTCCAAAACACGGTGTTGCCGAATAGCATTGGAGGGAACCATAACCCATTTTGAACTGCTCTTGTCGAACTCGGCTTTCCGCTGGATTCTTTGAAAGTTGCCTAGTTTTACTCTTGCTTTCCCATGTGCAACCCTTGTGGTAAGACGCAGAATAACGGGCAGATGCAGTTTTTCGCTGATTTCAAAGGCTTCTTTTGCCATGTCGTGGGCTTCTTGTGGGCTGCCGGCATCCAGCAGCGGCAACTTTGAGTGAACAGCAAAATAGCGAGTGTCCTGCTCGTTTTGGCTGCTGTGCAACGCTGGGTCATCACAGACGGCAATTACCATGCCGCCTTCAACGCCCGTGTAAGCCAAAGTCATGGCAGCGTCCGCGGCAACGTTTAAGCCAACATGCTTCATAGAAACAATCGAGCGCACCCCAGCCATAGAAGCACCCGCAGCAACTTCCGCAGCTACTATCTCGTTAATGCTCCATTCCGCGTAAATGCCGAATTCGTTTGAGACTTCTGCAAGGGTTTCCAAGATTTCCGTGGCAGGTGTTCCAGGGTAGGAGGCTGCAACTTTAACGGTGGCTTCCACTGCCCCGCGTGCAACTGCTTCATCACCGTTAAGCAAGGCAAAGGTGCCCGGCTTACCTGCTGCAATCTTGGAAGTCATAGGTTTGTCCTTTACATTTTGCCCTTACGCAAATCCAACACTCTTTTTGCTTTACCCTCAGTCCGTGGAAGTTCGCCCGGCTTCACAATTTCCACATCAGCCGATATACCCGTCACGATATGGATTCTCTTTTGAATGTCATTTTTTAACACATTCTTATCTAACTGCGGATTTTTAGCGGCTTGCTCAGACAACTCAACCTTGACCACAAAAGTGTCCAAGGCTCCTGGCCTGTCAAGAACGATGAGGTACTGGGTTGCGAGTTCTGAGAAGCACATTACGGCGTACTCGATTTGTGATGGGAACACGTTTACTCCACGAATAATCAGCATGTCATCGGATCTTCCGTGCACGCGTAGCATTCGAGCGTGGGTTCTTCCGCATGCGCATTTGGCGGTGTCTACTTTGGAGATGTCGCGTGTCCTGTAGCGTAGCATGGGCAAGCCAGTTTTCGTTAAAGTAGTGAAAACGAGTTCGCCTTCTTCTCCCGCAGTTAGATAAGAATGTGTTAAAAAATGACATTCAAAAGAGAATCCATATCGTGACGGGTATATCGGCATGGGCAAGCCAGTTTTCGTTAAAGTAGTGAAAACGAGTTCGCCTTCTTCTCCCGCAGGCAGCACTTCGCCAGTGTCAGGGTCGATTGTTTCCACGATAAAGTGGTCTTCCCAAATGTGCAGACCCTTATGCTCAGGGCATTCCATGGAGACGCCTGGACCGCAAAGCTCAGTTAATCCATAAACATCAAACGCTTGGATGCCCATTTCTTTTTCAATTCTTTCGCGGATTTTATCTGACCATGGTTCAGCGCCGAACATGCCGAGCCTCAGTTTAAGGTCCCGTCTTGGGTCAACGCCTTCTTGAGCCATAGTTTCAGCAAGGTAAACCGCGAAGCTGGGCGTGCAAGCCAGGATGGTGACGTCTAAGTCTTTCATAAGTTTAATTTGGCGTTGGGTCATGCCGCCGCTTGCTGGAACGATTTTTGCTCCGACTTTTTGGGCGCCATAGTGGAAGCCTAAGCCGCCTGTGAATAAGCCGTAGCCGTAGGCGATGTGGATGACGTCTTGGCGTCTGCCGCCTGTGGTGTAGATGGAGCGTGCCATGAGTTCTTGCCACATATCCATGTCGCTTCTGGTGTAGGCGCCGATGATTGGGTTTCCAGTGGTTCCACTCGAAGCGTGAATTTCGACAATTTCGTCGGATTTAGTGGCAACCATACCGAACGGGTAGTTATCCCTCAAATCACTCTTTACGGTAAATGGAATCTTTTGCAAGTCGTCAAGTGAACGTATGTCTGCGGGTTTGAGGCTGATGCTGTCGAATTTTTTTCTGTAAAAGCTGCTGTTTTCATAGCAGTGTTTGACTTGTTCTCTGAGTTTTTGAAGCTGATACCTTTTTAATTCTTCCGCAGGCATGGTTTCTATTTTTTCGTTCCAGTATTTGCCATCTGCCAAGTTTCTTGTCCCTCTCTGGTTAAAGGCCTAGATACACTTCTTTTATGTGACTATTAGATAAAAGTTCCCTACTTTTTCCTTCCAAGATTATCTTGCCTTCCTCCAGAACGTAGCCTCTGTCTGCAACGTTTAGGCTTTCGTGAATGTTCTGTTCCACCAAAAGCACGGTTACGCCTTCCTCGTTGATGGTTCGTACGGTGTCGAGGACTTTCTCCACAATAATAGGCGCCAGCCCCAATGAAGGCTCATCGAGGATTAGCAGTTGAGGATTGGACATTAGGCTTCGGCAGATAACCAGCATCTGCTGTTCCCCGCCGCTCAACGTTTGAGCCAACGCCTTATCCTTCTTCTTTAAAACAGGGAAAATATCGAAAACTTTCTCTTTAATCTCCTTAACCTTTGCCCTGTCCTTTATGGTGTAAGCGCCCAGAAGCAGGTTTTCTTCAACGGTCATGCGGGGAAAGATTTCTCTGCCCTCAGGAATCATGGTTAACCCTTTTTTGACTATGTCGTAGGTGGGCAGTTTCTCGATGTTTTCGCCCTTAAACTTAATTGAGCCCGTCTTTGGATGCAGAAAACCCATGATTGTTTTTACAAGGGTGGTTTTTCCAGCGCCGTTGGGTCCGATGATGCTGACGATTTCGCCCTGTTCCACCTTAAAGTTAATGTCGTAGAGTATTTGCACCATGCCATACGCTGCAGACAAGTTCTCGATTTCCAGCATACCTATTCTTCCCCAAACGTAAACCGCTTACCCAAGTAAACCTTCACCACGTTCTCGTCACAAACCACAGTTTTCGGGTCTCCTTCACAGATTTTTTCGCCATGATTCAGGACAATCACGCGGTCACAGAGTCCCATGATTACCCGCATAACGTGCTCGACGATGAGCACTGTGACTCCTTGTTTGCTGATGGTTTTGATTAGTTGTATGGCTTCATCTGATTCTTTGGGAGTTAAACCAGTCAGCAATTCATCCAGCAAAAGCAGTTTCGGGTTGGTTGCCAATGCTTTCGCAAGCTGGATACGCCTCAACTCGACAACGTTTAGTTTTTTCGCCGGCAAATCAAACTTTTCTTTACTCAAACCTACGAACCCCAAAAGTTCCTGAGCTCTTGGCAGGGCATCTTTTTTGTTTGTGGATTTTTTTTCGTTAAACAGCACGCTTGTTAAGACGTTTTCGACGGCGGTCATTTCTGGGAAAGACTGGACGGTTTGCGCTGTTTTGGTGATGCCTTTAGAGCAGATTTTGTAGGGGGGCAGCTTAGAGATATCCTCATCCAGAAAGAGGATTTGCCCCGAGTCGGGTTTGTAGACGCCGCTGATGAGGTTTAGGAGTGTGGATTTGCCTGAGCCGTTGGGTCCAACAAGCCCCGCTATCTCACCGTCATTTACCGTGAAATCAACGTTTTTTAATGCTTGAAGTCCTCCAAAGCGCTTGGATACTTCGGTGCACTTTAGCAAACTTGGCTTTCTCCGAATAGCAAGCAATTATTCATGTGGAAATATAAAGGTTAGTAGAAAACGATATTTTCCTTAAAAGTTTGGTTAAAGTTAAATATCAACTAAAACTATTGGGTTATTGGTGTCTGTTTGCCTATACCTCAAGTAAGCGTGTTTCTTGATAATCATCCAGGTTCTCTTTATGAAACCATGTCGCAGCTTGACAAAAACAAAATCAGAGTCTTCGCCCTATCGATTGCTGACAAAGGCGAGTTTGGCTTGGTTAGGTTGATAACTGAGGAACCTGAGAAAGCTACAAGGCTGCTGGAGGCTGCAGAGTTTAATCTTGCTAAGTCCAAGAAAAACACTGAAGTTACGGCTACCTTCATCTCTGAGGAAAATACGCTTTCCAAGATTACGAAGATTTTAGGCGACGGCGGCATAAACATAGAGTATGCTTATTCCTCAGCCGTGCACCTTGATGGGAAGATTGCGTTGATACTGCGGCCAAGTAATCTTGAGCAGGCAGAGCAGATGTTAAAGGCAAACGGTGTTGCTGTTCTCTCGCTTGATGAAATCAAAAAGTATTTTCAGTAGTTTCCCCTTTAAGATATTGCAATTCCCAATTGCTTAACTTTAAAGACTTGCTTTTTTGTCTTAAAAGGTTGCTGTAATATTCGAAAATAGTGTTTCTGGGACAATAAGCTTTAATTTATGGCGTTATACGCCCTAAAGCAGAGGTTAAATTAATGGTCACCACAAACCTTGACAAGATTTTCACCCCTCAAAACGTAGCCATCATAGGCGCCAGCGACGTCGAAGGCTCAGTTGGATACGCAATAGTTAAAAATTTTACCCAAATGGGCTACACAGGCAAAGTATACTTCGTTAACATCCGCAAGCCTGAAATTTTAGGAGTTAAAACTTACCCAACAGTTGACCAAATTCCTGAACCTGTTGATTTAGCTATAATTGCCACTCCAGCCAAAACCGTTCCAGATGTTATGGAGGAATGTGGCAAGGCACAGGTCAAAGGAGTAATCATTGTTTCTGCTGGCTTTAAAGAAACAGGTCCTGCAGGGAAAGCTTTAGAAGAAAAAATTCTTGCAGCATCAAAGAAATATGGCATACGAGTTATAGGTCCAAACTGCATTGGCATAATCCGCCCCCGAAATAACCTTAACGCCACTTTCCTTGATAAAATGCCTAAACCGGGCAACGTTGCTTTTCTATCTCAAAGCGGCGCTTTAGGCTCCGCAATCCTTGACTGGGCGCTCCACGAAAACATCGGCTTCAGCAACTTCGTTTCAGTCGGATCCATGCTTGACGTGGACTTTGGCGATTTAATTGATTATTTTGGTTCAGACCCAAAAACCAAGAGCATCCTCATGTACGTGGAGGGCATAACTGAAGCCCGCAAATTCATGAGCGCCGCAAGACACTTCGCAAGAACCAAACCCATAATCGTCGTTAAATCAGGCAAATTTTCGGAAAGTGCAAAAGCCGCTGCATCCCACACGGGCTCGCTTTCAGGGGAAGACGGCATTTACGATGCAGCCTTTAAACGTGCAGGCATAGTGCGGGTTAATGAAATAGCTGACTTGTTTAATGCAGCTGAGGTTTTAGGGACTCAACCGTTGCCTAAAGGATCCCGACTTGCCATAATAACTAATGCTGGCGGACCTGGCGTCATGGCTACGGACTCTTTGATTGCGCAGGGCGGCAAATTAGCTAAGCTGAGCCAGAAAACATTGGATTCTCTTAATGCTGTTTTGCCTCCTTTCTGGAGCCACGGCAACCCCATTGACGTTCTCGGCGACGCCAAATCTGACCGCTATAAAGCCGCGGTTGAAGCTTGCCTAAACGATGAGGGCATCGATGGAATATTGATTGTTTTTACTCCGCAGGCAGTTTCAGAGTCTGTTGAAATCGCTAAAAGCATAGTTGAGCTTGTACGCAGTAAATCTTACCAGAACAAGACAATCCTCACTTCGTTTATGGGTTATGGCGCAGTGCAGGAGGCAAACAGCATTCTTAACGCAAACAACATTCCCACTTACACAACGCCCGAACAAGCAGTCAGAACATACATGTACATGCACAATTACCAACGCAACATCGACCTCCTCTACGAAACCCCTGAAGAGCTGCCAGTTGACGCTGCACCGCCAAAACGCCCCATCATGGCAATAATTAGAAACGCCGCGTTCGAAGACCGCGAAATCCTCACAGAGGACGAAGCCAAAAAAATACTCAAATACTACAATTTCCCAGTCGTCAAAACAGCTGTCGCCAACAACGTTGATGAGGCAGTTGCGTTTTCGCAGGAAATGGGCTTCCCAGTCGTGCTAAAGATTTTGTCACCCCAAATCATTCATAAAAGTGATGCAGGCGGAGTAATCCTCAACGTTAACTCCCCTAATGAGGTTAGGGAAGCCTTTGAAGTTTTAATTCAAAGAGCAACCGCTTACAATCCGAATGCCCAAATAATCGGAGTCACTGTTCAGCCTATGATTGAGAAGAAGGGCTTTGAAATTATCCTCGGCGGCAAAACTGACCCTGTTTTTGGTCCAGTAATACTCTTTGGCATGGGCGGCGTTGGAGTGGAGCTCTTCAAAGACTACTCGATTGGTCTGCCACCACTAAACACCACGCTCATTCATCGTATCATGGAAGAAACCAAAGTCTACCGCTTACTGAAGGGATGGCGCAACGCACCCCCAGTGGACCTTAAAAAACTCGATGAAACCGTGTTAATGTTCTCTCAGTTGCTTGTTGATTTTCCACAGATAAAGGAAATTGACATAAACCCGCTGTTAATCAGCGAAAAAGACGCAACTATCCTAGATGCCCGCGTAGTCATCGACAAAGACAAGGTCTGCAAGAAATTTGAACCCCACGAACACATGGTTATCAGTCCGTACCCCAAAAAATACGAAATACTCTGGTTACTCAAGAACGGTCAAGAAGTTCTTTTGCGTCCCATAAAGCCTGAAGATGAGCCACTGTGGCTGGAGATGTTCCAAAGTTTCTCAGAAGAATCCATACGTTACAGGTTTTTCCAGATGCTAAAAGATACACCGCATGAAGTCCGCGTTCGATACTGCAACATTGACTATGACCGCGAAGTCGCAATCGTCGCAGAAATTGTTGAAAACGGCAAAAGAAAAATACTTGGCGTAACCCGCCTCAGCATTGAATCTGATGAGAAAAGCGGCGAGATGGCTTTCATCGTTAGCGATTACTGGCAGGGTTTAGGTTTAGGCACTAAAATGGTTGATTATGTGCTTGACATTGCAAAGGAAAAGGGAATGGATAGCGTACATGCAATCATTCTGCAGGACAATTATAGAGCTTTAAGCTTAACCAAGAAGATGGGCTTCAAAATCGAATACTTAAACGATGGCACAGTTAAAGCTACACTCAACCTAAAAGAAGAAGACATCGACTTCCGATGCACACAACTAAAACTGCCAGAGCCACCACAAACAAAACAGGAGAATCACCCACAAGAAATACCAGCTTCCGAAGGCAAAAAATTTATTCAGGAATCGCAAGAAGCAGCATCAGCTTAACTTCTTTTTTCTTTAATTTTTTTGGTTCCGGATAGTTTTAAATTTTCATGCAACCACTATTAAGTGGTGGAAGCATGAGAAAGCTCATCTGGCTAACATTGGTCATTGCAACTCTTGTAACCTCTACGTTTCTGGTTGCCAACGTGCATGCTGCCACCTATGTTACTGGACCAATCTACTCAGACACAACCTGGACAAAAGCCAACAGTCCCTACAGGCTAACTGGAAGTGTTTTTGTAAGTCCCGGCGTAACCTTAACTATTGAACCTGGAGTAACCGTAGACTTCTACGCATATACCCTTCAGGTAGGCGGGACATTGAATGCTCGAGGCACAACCGATAGCAACATAATCCTCTTCTCATCGGTTTCCGCTCCAACCTCACTCTATTTCACATACAGCACAAGCTGGAACGAATCAACTGGAACGGGCAGTATAATAGAAAACGCGGTTCTTAGTTCTGCAAGCATATCAGTATCAAGCAGTTCGCCCAAGATAAGTAACAATTATTTTACCAACAACCGATATACCTCAATTAGCATTTTTAATGGGTCTGCTTTAATTTTGAATAACGCCTTCGATACCCAAGCAACCGGAATAAGCATCGCTAGTGGTGTTCCTTCTTCTCCAACAATTTCTAGGAATTTCATTAAATGTAGCGGTACCAGCACTTATGGGATCAACGCTGGAAACAACAATGCATACATTTCTGATAACAACATTACCAGTTGCTACACAGGAGTTTATGCCACAGGCAACTTAACTATCACTAGAAACCTAATCCGATCCAGCACTTATGGGCTTTCTACCGGTGCTAATGCAACGATTGAGAACAACGTAATCACAAATAATACTTATGGAATAAATGGAGGAGGAACCATACGCAACAACACCATTGGCAACAATCAAGTTGGCTTAATTGTCTCAATTGGTTCTAGTACCATTTCACAAAACAACATTTTCAACAATACACAACTCAGTATTAGTATGGCTATGCAAAGCTCACTGGATGTAACTTATAACTGGTGGGGAACCACAGATATGTCGGCTATTAACCAAACCATCTTCGATTACAAAAATGCTACTGGATATGGCAAAGTCAACTTTGCTCCAATATTAAACGATTTGAACTCTGCCGCCCCTTCTCTCGAAAGCATATATTATGTTCCTAACCCTACCCCGACACCTTATCCCTCCCCCATTCCTGTCCCTACGCCCACATACCCTCCACCGCCACCAACAAACATCACCTTAGGTCCGATCACTACGCCGACTCCGACGCCTCTTCCAACAGCAACACCAACTCCTACCTCAACACCCATACCTACGCCGAGCCCAACGCCCAAAATTATGCCTGGCTCACCGTTGTCTCTGGGCGGCCAAACGTTTGCCGAAACGCTATCTCAATTCGACCTCGTCGGGCTAGCCAAGCTGGTGCTTATTGCCTTGGGGATAATGTGGGTAATTGTAATCTTGGTTTCTGTTGACAGGAAATTCGGCAAAAGAGAACCTGAAAAGCAGTAAAACATTCAGGGCGAAAGGTTGAAAACGACAAACGAAGATGTTACTTTGTCGGATGCTTGATGGTTGACACGTTTTATCTGCATTTAGAATTCATAAACAAAAAATGCGGATGGTCCCTTAATCTTCCCTTCTTGTGCACCAAATGCGGCAACTGCTGTCAGCTGGAAGATTTTTTGTCTGCAGGAGAAATCACTGCCAAACCCCAAGAGCAACCCCAAGTCCGCGCCAAAGTAAAAGTCCTCTTTGAAGCGTTGGGAAAGATGTGGGAAGCCAACGAATCAAAATACGACACCTACATCCAGCAAAACCCCTGCCCATTTCTGGTAGAAGAGTCCTGCTCAATTTATGAAATTCGACCCGGAGGCTGCCGACTCTATCCCCAAACCGCGTTTGGCATGCAAACCCAGGACTGTGATGCACTTAACCGATTCAAAAAAATGCGTGCCGCCCTGAAAAAAGACAGACCTGCCAAAGAAAACTACTATTTTACAGGAACAAGTCAAGAGCCCATAAAACCCACAACGTTCACAGAAAAACAATACCAAATATGCATCAACAAACTACGCCAAGTCGGCATAACAGACAACGAATTAGCCCTCTTCAACTACTTCAATGGGCAAAACAAATCTCAAGTTTAAAGTTGAAGTTGGGCATATCGAAAGCAGTCTACTAAATGGTCGTTTACCAGCCCTGCAGCCTGCATGAAGGCATAGCATATTGTGGGTCCAACAAACTTGAAGCCCCTCTTTTTGAGTTCCCGACTCATCGCTCTGGACTGCTCTGTCTCTGCTGGCATTTCAGAAAAATCTTTGAAGGCATTCTGAATTGCTTTTCCATTTACGAACTGCCAGATGAACGCGTCAAAAGAGCCGAATTCCTTTTGAACGTTGAGAACCTGCTGCGCGTTAGTTATGGTTGCCAAAATTTTTGCTCGATTCTTAACCACACCAGGTGTCTTCATTAAGCGCTCAACATCTTTGGCGGCGTATTTTGCAACCTTTGCAGGGTTGAAACCGTCAAACGCCTCCCTGAATGCTTCCCGTCGCTCCAAAATCAGCCACCACGACAGCCCCGCCTGAAAGCCATCCAGTACCAAAAACTCAAACAACTTCTGGTCGTCGTGAACGGGGACGCCCCATTCTTCATCGTGGTATCTGATGTAGAGGGGATTGTCAACATTCCAGCATCTTTTCGGCAGCACAGTCATGTTTTTTTGCTCCAAGTTCAGTTTTCATTTTAACCCTCAAAAAAAAGTTATTCTTCCATTTGAAGTGTGTTGTTGTTCTTGGTATTTTAAGGAAGCTGACGACTCATGCTAATCTTTTTCCCAATTTTTCAAGGGGGCTTGCCGACAAGTATCCGGTTGAGTGTTTTCTTTGGGTTTTTGGTGCTGCTTGTGGCTGCTTGCACAACCAGCCTGCAATCCAACCGTAATGTTGATGGCAAAAAGCAGATGGCAGAGTCGCCTGTTGGTTGTTGTTGTGGTATAGGGCGTTCTAGGTTACAACTACTAAAGAAAAATAGCTACATTAATCCAGAAAAATCTTCTTTGACGCCTTGAAACTCTTATATACGTCAGTTGATAATTCTCTGTTGAGTGTCATGGCTGAAGTTTGTTCAACATGTGGACTACCTAAGGACCTGTGCGTTTGTGGAGAAATAGAAAAGGAACAGCAACGTATTCGCATACGTCTTGAAACCAGAAAATTCGGCAAAGCAACCACCATCATCGATGGCATGGATGATAAAAACTCGAATTTGTCAAGCATTGCTCAAAAACTCAAAACATACTGCGCATGCGGCGGAACCAGCAAAAACGGTCAAATCATGCTTCAAGGCGACCACCGCGACAGAGTACGTGAATTCCTCGTAAAAATGGGCTATCCACAAGAAAACATCGAACTCCAATAAATCGGCTTAGTCCCAAAGCAAAGGTGAATGTTTCCTTATGAAAAAGTCAGATGGCATCCGCGATATCCTCAAAAACACAAAACATCGAAAACCAACCCAAATCTACTGCCCCAGATGCGCCAGCCCAAAAATCGCGCTATCCAGCAGTCTCGCGGTTTGGTTAACTCCTAAACAGTACTACTGTGAAAACTGCGGTTACCTTGGAATAATCGTTATGGAACTTGAAAAAGAAAAGGAAGAAACCTAATTTTTAGGTTACTTAAAAAAAAATAAAGAGCCCTAATCGGGCAATTCAAGATTTAACTGTTTCTTTAGCGTCTTGTAGCGGTTGCGAACAGTTACTTCAGTTACGCCAGCGGCTTCAGCAATGTCCTTCTGCGTTTTCTTCTCGTTGTTTTGCAAGCATGCGATGTAGAGGGCAGCGGCAGCTAAACCCATAGGGTCTTTTCCTGCAGCCGCACGCTTTCGCCTTGCTTCCCTTAGAATTTGGATGGCTGCTCCTTGTGTTTTTCCTGAGATGCCTGTTTTTTCAGCGATTTTTGACACGTAGGTCAATGGGTCAGCTATGGGCATGTGAACATCAAGCTCTCGCAACAGGAGTCTGTAGCATCTTGCGACGTCTTTCTTGTCAACAAGGCTGGCTTCAGCGATTTCGCGTAAGGTGCGTGGTGTTCCGCTTCCGCGGCAAGCAGCATATAATGCGGCTGCTGCAATGGCGGCTATTGACCTGCCACGGACTAAGCCCTTGTCAAGTGCTTTTCGGTAAACCACAGCGGCTTTTTCTTTGATTGGTGGTGGAATGTAGACTTTGTCTGACAAACGGTCTAGTTCTGCCATGGCTTGGGCAAGGTTTCGGTCGATTGATGAGTGGACTCTGCTGCGTATTTGCCATTTCCTAAGACGCCACATCTGCAATCTAGTTGATAGGGGCAGTTTTCTTCCAAACGCATCTCGGTCCACTTGGCTGATGGCTGTGGATAAGCCTTTGTCATGAACGGAATAAGAAGTGGGAACTCCAACACGGCTTCTGGATGCTTTTTCTTCTTGGGTGAACGCGCGCCATTCTGGTCCTTTATCCATCATTTGCTCGTAAACGACCAATCCGCAGTCACCGCATACGGTCTCTCCAGTATCGTAATCGTGAACTAGATTTTCGCTGCCGCACTCTGGGCACTTGTCAACCAAGCGCTGTGATGTTCTAGGGGTTTCTTTTTTGCTCAATCTCTTCTACCTCAATTTTGATGTGCGTAGAACCGTCACCATAGGCCACTTTGGCTAGAAAATAGTACATTCGGCCCGCGCAAACTAAGCTGAGTAACGGATTTAATATTTAAGCTTTGTGGTTTATTAAACCTATTGCACATAATGGTTTCGAATTGCCAAGCATATGGAAAATTCGCTTATGGAAAATGACATAAAAAAGTGTAAAAAAGAGCTAAACCGCGCTGACGAAAACAGTGAGTTGCCTCATTAATTTCAACTTGAAACATAAAAAATCAAAACCCCCGATCAATTTCATAAACCACCGTGAGAACGCTTATTAAGAAAAAAGTTACCCTTTAAACCTCTAGCAATAAATAAAACAAGTGTTACTTGAAACCGTGCAGCCCGGTGGTGTAGTGGTCAAGCATAGTGGGCTTTGGACCCGCCGACGAGAGTTCGAATCTCTCCCGGGCTACCAGAATCTTTTATATAATTTCCAACGAGAAAATTGTTAAATCTTTATGGAATTTTTTCTTGAGATGTTCTGCATCTTAGGCGCCTTTTTTCGGTAAGTTTCCAAAAGGAAATAGTGTACGTCTTAAACTACTCGTAGTCTAACTTTGTTTAACGGGTTCCCTTGGTTTGAGGAGTGTTTCCATATAGTTTTCGGTATCTCTCACGGGCGTAGTTCACAATCTTCGAAGCTTCCTTGGCGTTTTTCCAGTCTTTTGTTTTAGCCCATTTGTGGGGTTCTAGCCGTTTGTAAGTCTCAAAAAATTCCTGAATCTCAATAAGCTGCTGCTTATGAATATCTTTAATGTCTCTAATTCCTTCAAACCTAGCGTCGTTTACAAGTACTGATAATATTTTTGTGTCAACTCCCGCTTCATCTTCAATTATAAGTGCACCGACTATTCTGACTTTAACAATTGTTCCAACTTGCAAGTGTTCATAACTTATTACCATGATGTCCAAGGGGTCGGAATCGTCAAACCAAGTCTGCGGTACAAAGCCGTATTCGACAGGAAAAACCACGGAAGAAGGAATTACTCTATCTAAAACAAAAGCTTCCCATCGGATATCATATTCATACTTGTCTCTTGAACCGCTTGCAACTTCAATAATCATATTCAGCAGTTCCGGCGGCTTATCGCCAGCAGGAATATCTTTCCAAAAATTCATGGGCATTTCCCAAGTTAAATCTCACCGGATTCGCAGATTTTAAGTTTTCTCAAGGGCTGTTCAGCATCATCTTCTTGCCGCTTGAAAGGTATTTTCAGTATAGCTCTAAAAAAGTTAATTCTTTCTACATCACCTAAGCGCTAACCAATATTGACGCCGTCATCTTCCTTTCACAAGCGGTATGATCTCCCGACAAACGTTTGAGACGGCAATAATTTTGACAACTATAACAACTTTTCCAAGCGGTATGTTAAAATAATGCTATTGGCTTCAACATTTTGTTAGCTTTTCAATCGATGTTTTTGGTCGGTGTCTGTATGTCCTCAGAACTCAAGATGATGTTAAATAGGGTAGCTGTAGAAGATAAAGAACGTATAGAAACAGATTTTGAGGAAGGGATAGACCGCTACAAATCTCTTCTACTCAAGTTGGCTAAAGATAAGACACTGGATATAATTTATTCAGTTGAAGGAACCGAACAGCATGATTCGAACAAAAATAAGCAAGATTTGGAAGTTCTCGAAAGAGCCCACTTAGTGAAAGGACAGACGAAATACACGCACCGCAACGAATACCGTCAATACGCGCTCACTTCGGAAGGAGCCGAATTGGCGGAAAAACTCTCAAAAGAAAACTGAAATGTTCACTGACCAAATCCTTCAGTTTAATTCTTAAGGAAGCTTATGTGCTGGCAGAATTAAGACTTGGTACTCCATTATTAAAAATGAATAACCGCCTACTTGCCAAAGTACAAAATAAAAAAATATTTGAACGCGAATCTCCGTGGCTATACACATCTCTCCACATAAATCAAGAGAAAATTGTTAAAACCTAATGGAATCAGAAAATAAACTATCCTTTTAATTGATGCCCTTATGTGTACATCCCTAAAAGGACATACAAACGAATATCCGAAAAGACCCTCATTACAATAAAGTAAGTGGAGTTTACCCGCTCAGAACCACTTAACCTCCACATGAGCAAAGGGGTTTTTGCATTCCAATTTTTCTCCCATTCGAATCCAGAGTTTTTTTGCTTTATTTCAAAATTTCCAAGAAGCGTCTGTCTCCAATAAACAAAAGATAGAAAAACAAACACGCACATAGCTCTAAGTCTTGAGTGATTAAGCTTGGCATTGAACTGTTTTCTACCTGACAAAACGATTCTGATAGATGCTTCAGGATGGAGCGACCTCTTACTGGGTGTCGTGGTAGGCGCAGTCAAACCCCCCCACCCCATGTTGATGGAACGCAGAATTCCCACCTCATCCTTTCAGCCCCCAAACTTCAAAAACAAAAAATACTTAGAGGACGCGGTAAAAATCGCCAACGAAATTATCACAGTAATGCAGCCTGACGCTGAAACCTGTTTTAAGGTTTGCTCAGAATATGTTCTCTCCAGCATTGCCTTGTACTTAGAAAGCCAAGGGTTCAAGGTGCAGAGAGTTGAATCCACAGGCGAACTTAAGCCGCTTGTTGAAAGAGCCTACATTAGATGGTGCATTGAAAAAGGGGTGCCTGAGGATATGCTGCAGGACAAAAGACGGTTCTGGACCTTTCTGGAGTGGGTTGCTGAAAAACCTCACTTAAGAGAGGGCCTTGTTAAGACTGGTTGGGCCAGCTGGGAATACAAATGGCGCGAAGAGATACTTAAAAAGCCGTTAAACTTACGTGGGTAAGTGAAATTATTTATGTTTAGAGCTCTTTGACAGAGTTTTTAGTGTTTTATGGCGGAGAACTTTACTTCTTTTTTCCTTTACAAGAATTCCTTTTTCAACCAGATATTTTAGATAAAAAGAAAGGGTTGAATGGGGCAGCTTTAGGTAGTCACCTAAATATTGGTACTTGGCTTTTTCATTCGTTAAGACTAAGAATACTATTTCTCGGAGTCTTTTCTGTCTCAATGCGGACAACACTTTTTTGTCTTCACAATCAAGCGGTCTGGCATAGTACCTCTTGTAGTGCGTTTCTATTTCTGCATAAAGAATTCGCTTTCTCACCATGTAACTCAAATGATACTCTAAGGTGGTTAGGGGCATATCCAAAATTCTCTGGAGCTCTCTCAGATGAATGCCTGGATTTGCTTCTATTATATCGTAGATTTTTCTTCTGTTTTCGTTCTCAAGGATTTCGTCTTTAAACATCTGGCTACTAATCCTTCAAGATGCCTACTGCTATGAAAATCAAAGCTACTAAATGGATCAAAAGATGAGCAGTCTCACTTACAACATACCCCGGTGCAAACAATTCAGGAATGTAGATTAATGCATGAATGAAGAATATTCCGAATCCGATTGAAATAAAGAGCAATTTGCGATTTTTCAAGCGCAGGTAAGCCGTGAGCACTATTGCAAATAGGAATGCCGTTGCAATGACCAACACAACTCGGATTACTATGTCAATAATTTCAACACCCAAGTATAATGCCTCCGTTCGTAGAGACATATCAGCGTTATAGCGTAAATAAATAACTACCGCTATTAGGGGTGACTTTAATTTTTTTTGGGGAAAGGCAACGTTTTAGTGTATGATATGCTTTTTGTTTGCTTGCTAAGGTGAATATATGAGCGTTATGAGTAGAAAAAATAAAAATACACAGCTTGAACAAAAAAAGAAACTTGAACGAGAAAAAGAAGCAAAAAAGAAAGCTATGTTAAGTCAGCTTCCACCTAAAGGAAAAAATCGGCTACGAGACCATATACACGGTCAAAGATGAAGATAGGGTAGTGAAGGTTCTGATTGCCTACAAAGCAAGCTTCTTGGATAAATTAGTTGATAAGACCATAAACACATGGT